>JAIROI010000106.1 GCA_031257615.1 Odoribacteraceae bacterium | reverse complement strand
TAATACAGTAGCCTTAGGCTACTGCCTACAAAGATTGGGGCAGCTACGCAGCCCCGCAGGACGCGAGGGTATATGAATATTTTTAAAGGTTAGGCCGCTTTGCGGCCTATGTTAATTGGAGGTTTTGTTATCCGGCGCCCGGTGGGCGCCGGTTATGAAAATTAGGCAGCTACGCTGCCCCGTAGGACGCAAGGGTGTGAATTTATATAAATACTTATCGCGATGATTACGGCATCTTATCTTATATTAATTCTATCCATCGCGATGATTCGGCAGCTTATCTTATATTGATTCTATCCATCGCGATGATTACGGTAGGTCGTTGGATATTTTTTAGACTTCTTCGGCGATGACGACGAGGGGATCTTCGATTTCTGAAAGAGATGTCGGGGATGATGGAGATGCGTTAATTATTTCGTTAACGGCGTCGGCAGGCTCTGTAATCGTTTTGATTTTTTTTCGTTCGGCGGCGGCCCGGCGCGCGCCCTTTTCCTGCGCGATGGCGAGCTTGTAGCGGTCGATGATCGCATTATACTCGATGAGAAATAGCTTGTATTCGTTGCTCGCGAGGGTACCGTTCAAGGCGTAAATGCCTTCGAGGCAGGCGATCAGGGTATCCAATTTTTCCTCGACGGCGGAGCGCGCTTGCCGCATCGAGAGCTTGGGACGCGCGGACGTCTCGGCGTCGCGCTTCATCATTAAATCGAAAAATATATCGTTAGCTGCCGCGAGCAGCTCCACCGGCGAACTAATCCCAATCGTCGCGACGCGCGGCGCGAAGTCTGCCGAATTTAGTTCGCGGAGCAGGTCGTCGATGGCGGCGCTTTCCTCGTCGTAAGACCTTCGCGCGATGCTCCCGTAGTGTTTGATCAATCTTATCACGGCTTCCGCGTCCGCCCGCACCCCCGGTTCAACGTGGTGCAGGGCCGCGCGCGCGATGTTGATGACGCCTCTTAAAATTCCTTCCCTGTAGCGGTCTTGCGAATGGATTTGGGAAGTTAACGGGCTGGCAAAGATGAAGTCAAGAAGGGGAATCATTTTTTCAAATGCCTCTCGCAACGCGTCGGCAGCGTCCTTGATTCCGATTTCTTCGGCCTTGTACTTGTCGATAGCCGTCAACAAATTTTTAACCATCTGCACCAGCATCTCGTGGCGCATCTTTCGAAAATTAATCTTGGAAATCGCTCTGTTCATGAGTGTCTATTTTTTTTAATTTATCGTTCCATTTACTTGCTTCACCATTTTGCCAAAATTCAATCCGGTCTCGCGTCAGCGCGAAGCTAAGAACTTTTTTTGATTTATCGTCCCGCTTCCGGGCGATACCCCGAAAACTTTTTGTTTGACGTTTCGCTCGCGAGCAATACCCCGAAAACTTTTCGTTTGACGTTTCGCTCGCGAGCTATACCCCGAAAACTTTTCGTTTGACGTTTCGCTCGCGAGCGATACCCCGAAAACTTTTTGTTTGACGTTTCGCTCGCGAGCGATACCCCGAAAACTTTTTGTTGAGGGTTTCGCGCAGGAGCGGGACAGTAAATGAAAATGAGAAAACGGGGGCGGGAGAGGGCGGTACCGTAAATCATTTTTCTTCGACGGGTTCGCGCGCGCGCGATACCTTATATATACGCGCGAGGAGGGGGAAAAGCGCGGGAGGGAGGGCGCGGGGAAAACGCGGGGGCAGGAAGGAGAGGGGCGGGAGGGCGCGGGGAAAACGAGAAAGAGGGACGGAGGAGGACGGGAAGGGGATGAATCTTTTCGGGAGGGGGCGGGTTAATAGCGGGAAAAGAGATACATTCGCGGCGACCTATAAAAAAGGAGTCGCGCCGGCCACTTGAAACGGGAAGATGGAGGAAATTTATAATACACATAAAATTCGGAAACAGTTCGAGGTAATGTTCACGGAGTATTACGCGGAGCTGGTGGCGTACGCGTACGGTTACACGAGAGACGCGGCGGCGGCGGAAGACGTCGTGCAAGAGATGTTTTGCAATTTGTGGGATAAAAGAGACCGTGTGCAGGTGACCGCGAGCGCGCGGGGATTTCTTTTTTCGTCGGCCCGGAACGCGGTGTTGAATTACCTGACGCGGACGCGTAAAATCACGGTGGAGCTGTCCGACAGGCTGTCGGATGAATTGCACCTGCAAGAGGAGATGGACACGGCGCGGCAGGATAAATTGCTTTACGCGTTGATCGAGCGCTTGCCGGCGCGTCGGAAATGTATTTTCAAGCTGTGCTTTTTCGACGAGCTGACGTATGCCGAGACGGCGGCGCGGCTGGGTATTTCGGTGAACACGGTGAAGACGCAGATGGGTCGGGCGCTGGCCGATCTGAGGGAGAGGGCCGGGGAGTTGCTGCTGGTGGTGGTCGGGGCGCGAAAATAATTTTGCCTTTCCCTGTCACCCTTTTTCGCGGGGGTCGTGTCTTTCGGTTATAATCAAAGAAGATTGTTCGTATGGATGATTCCATTTACATGCTTATCGCCGCGCGTTTGCACGGTGAAGTTCTCTCTGACGAGGAGGCGCGTCGCCTTGACGGTTGGTTGGAAGCGCCGGCTCACAGGGAGTTGTTTCGTCGCTACGAGGCATTGTTCGAAGCCAGGGCGCGTTTGCGGGCGCGCGACAGGGCGCGTTTGCCGCGCGGTTTCGCGCGTCGCGCGACGGGGGGCGTTTGGATGGGCCGGTGGAGTCGTTGGACGCGCGTCGCGGGGGTATTCCTGTTGCTGGCGACGGCGGCGGCGGCGTTGTGGGGGGTGTTTGACAGTGAAAAAGTGGTCGCGGTCGACGTCGCTCCGGGAAGTTCCCGGGCGGTGTTGCGGCTGGCTGACGGTCGCGCGGTGTCGCTGGGCGACACGGGGGCGCTGGTGGCCAGCGGGGCGGTGTTTCCGGGGGGGAGCGCGGGGACGTTGTCGTACGGCAGCGGGGAGGGAGAGAGTCCGGCGGAGGAGCATTGGCTGGAGGTGAGACGCGGCGGAGAGTACAAGGTGGAGTTGCCGGACGGGAGCCGGGTGTGGCTCAATTCGGAGTCGACGCTGGCGTACCCGAGCCGTTTCGCGGGGGGGGAGCGGGTGGTGCGGCTGGAGGGCGAGGCTTATTTTGAGGTGGTGGAGGACGCGGGCGCGCCGTTTTCGGTGTTGGTGGGGGGGTGTACGGTGCGGGTGCTGGGGACGCGGTTTAACGCGTGTCACTACGCGGGCGACCGGCAGGCGGTGACGACGTTGTTGAGCGGCGCGGTGGAGGTGAGCGCGGGTGGCGCTGTGGCGCGTTTGCGTCCTGGTCAGCAGTGCGCGTACGACGCGGTGGATGGGGTGATGACGACGCGGGAAGTCGACGCGGAGCGGTATGCCTCGTGGACGCGCGGGTTGTTCGCGTTCGACGCGATCACCGTGGAGGAGTTGGGGAGGCAGATGGCCCGGTGGTACGACGTGGAGGTTCGTTTTGCCGACGACGCGGTTCGCGGCGCGACGTTCACGGGTTCCATGGAGAGGTATCGTCCGGCGAGCTACATCGCGCGGCTGTTGAACGAGACGAACACGGTGTGGTGTTCAATGGATAACGATCGCGTGTTGACGTTTCGCGCGCCAAGATAAAAGCCGGCTGACGCTGTAACGTCAGCCGGCCGGAGTTAATCAACCGTCCCGGTGCAACCCGGGACATATTCGCGAATTAAATGCAGACAAATCTATGAAAAAAGAGACCAAGAAAGGCGTCCCGCCACCGGGAAAACGAATTAAACTTTACCGAATCATGCGCTTGACAGCCTACATGGTGGTGTTATTCCACCTTTCGCTTTCCGCGACGGGGTTCTCCCAGGAGGAGAAGTTCAGTATACGCGGGGAGGTGACGATCAAGGAGATCTTCGAGGAGATCGCGCGGGTGAGTAACCTGCGATTCTTTTACAACAACGAGTTCGACGCGAGCCGGCGGGTGAGTTTGGACGTGAGGGAGGCGACGATCGACGAGGTGATGCGACGCGTGCTCACGGGTCAGCCGTACAGCTACGCGCTGCTGGATGATTACGTTATCATTCGCCACGATCCCGGTGCGCTGCTGCAGCAACGGGTAATCGGGAGGCGTATCTCTGGCGTGGTGCGGGATGAACGGGGGGCGGCGTTCCCCGGCGTGACGGTGCAGGTGAAGGGATCGAACGCGGGGGTGATCACCGACAAGGACGGGCGGTACGCGATCACGTTGCCGGGTGGTAGCGCGACGCCCGACGTGCTGATTTTTTCCTACATGGGGATGAAGCGGCAGGAGGTGACGGTGACGGCGGAGCGGACGACGTATGACGTCGCGATGGTGGAGGAGGTGAAGAGTATCCAGGAGGTGGTGGTGACGGGTTACCAGAGCATCCGGGCTTCGGAAATGGTGGGGTCGTCGAATACCGTGAAGCGGGAGGAATTGTTTTACGACGGGACGAATAGCATCGAGCAGATGCTTCAAGGGGCCTTGCCGGGGATGCTGGTGATGAACACGGACGGGCTCGTGGGTACCCGTCAGAAGGTGCGCGTGAGGGGCACGTCGACGCTGCTGGGCAACCAGGAGCCGGTGTGGGTGGTCGATGGAATTATCCAGGAGGACCCGCTGCCGTTCAAGGCGCAAGAGCTGGACTCGTTTGACCCCGATAACTTCGACATGATCCGGGATTTTGTCGGCAGCGCTATCGCGTGGCTGAACCCGAACGATATCGAGGATATCACGATCCTGAAGGACGCGGCGGCGACGGTAATGTATGGCGTGAAGGCGGCGAACGGCGTGATCGTGATCGCGACGAAAAAAGGGGAAGCCGGGCGCGCGTCGATCAATTATAACGGCGGCGCGAGCGTCTCCAGCAAGTTGACCTACGCGAAGATGAACCTGATGAATTCCGAGGAGCGGATCGACGTTTCGAGGGAGATCTACGAGAGGCGCCTGTACGGCGCGCGGCCGACGGAGAATGTCGGGTACGAGTTGCTCGCGAAGCGCTATATTAATAAGGAGATTTCTTACGCCGAGTTCGACGCGGGCGTGAAAGCGCTGGCCGCGATGAATACCGACTGGCTGGATCTGCTGTACCGTAACCCGGTGAGCCAAAACCATAGCCTGAGCTTCTCGGGCGGCAGCGAGAAGGTGACTTATTATGCCTCGCTCAACGCGCGCAAGACCATTGGCACGGCTCGGGGTAACAACTCGGAGTCGTACGGGGCCTCGGCGAACATCGACTCCCGGCTGAGCGAGCAGCTCTCCGCGGGAATTCGCTTGAACGCGAACATCGATAACACGAGCAGCTTCTACACGGTAGACCCGTATACCTACGCGACCCGAACCAGCAGGGCCATCCCACACCGGGACGCGCAAGGCGACCTGTTCTATTACACGACCGCCGAAGGGTATCTCTATAACGTGACGAACGAACTGAATAATACAGGCAACGCGAACGAGAAGCGCAGCTTCGGCATCAACATGAACATTCAGTATACCCCGCTGCAAGGGGTGCGCCTGCAGTCGCTGTTCGGGCTGTCGGCCAGCACCACGAACGGGGAGTCTTACGCTTCCGAACGCACCTTCTTCATCGCGCAGAAACGGGGTTACGAATTTAACGCGTACGGCCCGACGGACGCGGCGTACAAGGCCTCGCGGCTGCCGCACGGGGGCGAACTGAACACGATGGAGAGTCGCAATACTTCGGTGACGTGGCGCAACGCGTTTTCGTTCGACCGGGTTTATGGCGAACGGCACCGTGTCGGGTTCATGCTGGGCGAGGAGATACGGAGTACCCTCGCGAAAGGGACTTCTTCCACCGTCTACGGCTATTTTCCTGACCGGGGCAAGAGCATCTCCCTGCCGCAAACGACGATTACCAACGCGAGCGGGGAGTTGCAGCCCAACAGCATCTACGAGTCGATGACGACCCTGCTCTCGGAGTCCAAGTCAAACGTTTTCTCGCTGTATAGCAACCTCGCGTACTCGTTCGACGAACGATATGTCTGGTCGGGGAGCGTTCGCTGGGACGCGTCGAATCGCTTCGGGCAAGACAAACGCAGCCGCTTCCTGCCGGTGTGGTCGATGGGGGCGCGGTGGAACGCGCACAACGAACCGTGGCTGAGAAACAGCTCGCTGCTCAGTGAACTGAACCTGCGCTTTTCCTACGGGTGGCAAGGAAACGTGGCGGAAGGGGTAGGGCCAGACCTGATCCTGAAGATCCCCTCGACCCCCGTCGACGCGAAAACAGGCGAGATGATGCTGAACATTAAATCACTCCCCTACGCGGATTTGCGCTGGGAAAAAACCAGGAGCTATAACCTTGGACTGGACGTCGGCTTGTTCAAAAACCGGTTCATGCTCTCCGCTGAAGTTTACCGTAAGCACACGGAAGACGCGATCATCTACGAGGAATTGCCGCTGGCCTATGGCATCGAAAGCATGCCCGTCAACGGGGGAAAACTTCTCAACGAGGGCGTCGAATTGCAGGTAAGAGGAACGCTCGTCAGGACGCGCGACTTCGTGTGGAACCTCTCCGTGAACACGTCGAGGAACCGCAACCGCGTGGATTCCGATATTGATCACTCCGCGCAGTGGCAATACGCGAGGAGCGGCAACCTGAATAAAAAAGGATACCCCGTCTCCGCCTTCTGGGCCTTCCGCTTCACCGGACTGAACGGCGAGTACGGCTACCCGGAGTTCCACGTCCCGACGCCGGAGGAAAATCCCGCGGCGATCACCGACGTGACGGAATACATGGAGTATGCCGGCGACCTGACGCCCGACTTTGAAGGAGGTATCTCGACCACCATCCGCTACAAGACCCTCTCTCTCTCCTCCTCCTTCAACCTGAACGCGGGCGGGAAGAAGTTCCTCTCGAACATGTTTACCAGGAACTCTCTGCCCAGCGCCTACGACAACCTGCCGAAGGAATTCGTCGACCGCTGGCGGAAACCCGGCGACGAGGCGTACACCACCATCCCCGGCATCCCGGGCGACGTGGAAAGCGCCCCCGGTTCCAACTCCTTCCACCACCCCCGCGCGACACTCCCGACAGGTAGCTACGAGAGCCTCTACGCGATGTACAACTACTCGACGGCGCGCGTCGTTAACGCCTCCTTCCTGCGGTGCAACGCGATCTCGCTGGCCTACTCCCTGCCGGTCGCGACACTGTCGAAGACCCCGCTGAAGAATGTCCTGATCACTGCCTCCGTGAGTAATCCCTTCATCATCGTCAGCAAAGACTTCAAGGGAATGGACCCGGAGGTGGCGACCGGTAAACAACCCATTAGCCAGACCTATTCGTTGAACGTGAACGTAAGCTTTTAACCCGATGAAAACCATGAAAAGATACCGATTGATCGCCCTCCTGCTCTTGACAACTACCGCGTGGAGTTGCGAGAAGTTTTTGGAGGAATACAGTCTGAATGAACTGCGCCCAAGCTCCGTGATTGACCTGCAACAGCTCATGATCGGCGAGGCGTACCCGCTGGGAGGGTACTTCGCTCCCTACCTCGAGCTGCTCACGGACAACGTGACGAGTAACTTTCCTACCAGCTCGATCGAGCAACAGGTCGTGATACTCATGAAAGGCGAGGGGCCGTTCCTGTGGCGCCACGACATGTACGAAACCATGCAAGAACGCGGCATCCCCAACTCCAACTCCTATGAATTGTATTACCGCCGCGTGAAAGTGTGTAACGTCGTCCTCGACCAACTCGACAACGTGATCGGATCGCCGGAAGAGAAAGATCGGGTGAAAGGCGAGGCCCTGGCGCTGCGCGCTTACTGCCATTTCATGCTCGTGAATCTCTACGGGCAACCGTACAACGCGGCCGGCGTGGACGCGAATACCTCGCCGGGCGTGCCGCTGATCCTCTCCTCTTCCGTGAAAGACGAGTACCCGCGGAGGGCTTCCGTGGGCGAAGTCTACGCGCAGGTGGAAAAGGACCTCCTCGAGGCCGAGAGACTGCTCGCCGAGCTTGGACAGCAGAACAGCAAGTGGCGAGTCACCGACCGCTTCGTCTATACCCTGCTCTCGCGGGTATACCTCTACCAGGAACGGTGGGAAGAGTGCGTCGCGTATGCCGCGAAAGTGTTGCAACGCTCGCCCGCCCTCCTGGATCTCCGCGCGGTCACCAGCGCGACGGGCGCGTTCCCGACGACCAACGTCTTCGCGTCAAACGTCTACCTGCTCGACGGGGTGGAGACCATCTGGTGCTATTCCTCACAGCAGGAAAACAGCTTCTCCTTCAACACGACCATGATGCCGGCCTATTCCCGCACCAGACCGGCCCCCTACGCCATGTCGCCGGAACTGCTCGCCTGCTACGATTACGATGACGTGAGCGCGACAAACCGGAAAGACCTGCGGCCGCACTTCTATTACATAGGATACGGGGCCATGGCGTCGAGATACAGGGTAAGCTCGCTCAAGGCAGTGCGAGAGGGCAACGACGGCCCGATCAAAGGCATGCGCGTGGCCGAAGCCTACCTGAACAGGGCAGAGGGAAACGCGCGCCTCTTCCTCGCGAACGGCGACGCCGCGCGCCGGACAGCAGCGCTTGCCGACCTGAACTACCTGAGGATGCACCGCTACGATACGCGTAACGTTGCCTACGTCCCCGTCGAGATCGCGGACGCCGCCGAACTGCTGCAGTTCTGCCTCGACGAACGCCGGCGAGAACTCTCTTACGAGGAACACCGCTGGTTTGACCTGCGGCGCACCGGTATGCCGCAAATCGTCCACGCGTTTAAGGTGGTAGCAGAACAGGAGCCGGTGGCCGACACCCTTTACCAGGGCGACGCCCGTTACGTCCTCCCGATCCCCGCCGTCGCGTTGAGCAAGAATCCCGCCCTCACGCCTAATCCCTCGAACGCGCCGAGATAATCATTTAAATTAAAGATCATGAAACATACATACACCATCATCATCGCCGCCGCCCTGCTGCTGCTCGCGCCGTGCCACGTCGCCTGCAACGGGGAAGAGGATCTGATCCCGCGCGTCGACCCGGAGAACGTCTACGGAGACCCGACGCTGCCACAGGGAGACCACGACTACGACGCGTTTATCCTCGACTTCTTCAGGAAGTACAACACGCTCATGTTATACAAGTACGACCCGCAAGACATCTACTGGAACATCACCAACAACAGCTTCATTCCCGTGGTCCGCGACTCCGTGGGCAACGTGGCCGTGGCCGGGTACGTCGACACCCCCGCCGACGAGAATTACGTCGGGGAGCAAATCGAACTGATACGGGAGAAGTTCCTCGCCCACTACCCCGACGACTTCCTCCGCGAGATGTTGCCCAAGAAGATTTTCCTCCTGCGTTCCTTCGTCGAGGTATCGAAAACCAACGTCGCGACGGACAGAGCGCCCGCCGCCGGCATCGATTACCTCCTCTTCCAGTGGGGCGGCGAGGAGATCCGCTCGATCGCGCCGGCCCAGGTCAACGACTTTAAGTCGAAGGCCTCCGAGGTTTTCTTGCGCCGGCTCGTCGCCAGCGGCAAGATACAGCGAGATCCCGCCTTCCTCAGCATCACGAACTACGGCACGCCGGGATCAGGCAACGCCGCGCGCCTCGAGAACGGTTTCATCACCCCCTCCGCCATCACCGAGGCCGCCGACTGGGACGCCTACCTCTATGCCATCGTCTACACCCCGTACGACACCCTCGTCAAGCCGCGCGGGAGCCTTTCCGCCACCGACTTCGTCAATCGCCGGGGCGTGCTGACGCCGGAGTATGACGTCAGCGGAAAGATCCGTCAGAAATACTGGGCGATGGTCGACTACTTCAAAGACGCCTTCAACGTCGATCTCCAGGCCATCGGCAACGACCGGGAGCCGTGAACGCGTACGCGGGGGAAGGATAACCACAAGGCGCCTTCCCCCGCGCCGCTTCTGCACCTTCGCTTATTCGTTAAACCAAACATAGACATGAAACAACCCATCGTTAAAGTAGAAAACCTTTCCCATCGTTACAGCATCCAGTGGGCCATACGAGACGTCAATCTCGAGATCCTCGGCACGGGCGTCTACGGACTCCTCGGCTCCAACGGCGCGGGAAAGTCGACGCTCATGAACATCCTCTGCGGGGTCTTGAAACAAACGGAAGGAAGCGTCTTCATCGGGGGCGTCGACGCCCGCCTGCAGCCGGTCGCGGCCAAGCGCTCCATCGGCTTCCTGCCCCAGAAACCGCCGCTGCATCTCGACCTCACCGTCGAGGAATACCTCCGCTACTGCGCCTTCCTGCGCGACGTTCCCGGGCGGGAACTCAAGCGCGCGATCGACAAGGCGCTGGAGAGTTGCGGGATTGTCGCCTGCAGGAAACGCCTGATCCGGAATCTCTCCGGCGGTTTCCAACAGCGGGTGGGCATCGCCCAGGCCATCATCCACGACCCCCTTCTCGTCGTGCTCGATGAACCCACGAACGGCCTCGACCCGAACCAGATTCTCGAGGCGCGCCACCTGATACGGGAGATCGGACAGGAGCGGACGGTCATCCTCTCCACGCATATCCTCACGGAAGTGCGCGCGGCCTGCGACAAGATATACATGGTCGAGCAAGGACAAATCGTCTTCTCCGGCGCCGTGGAGGATTTCGATAATTACATCCCACCCAGCACCCTGGTCGTCACCCTCGAGGCGCTCCGCGACATGGAGGAACTCTCCGCGCTCGAAGGCATGACCCGCGCCGAACGACTCGGCGATAAACGCTACCGACTGAAGTTCGCCACCCTCGACGACGCCCCCGTGTACGTCGTCAAGGAAAGCGTCGCCCGCGGCTGGGACCTCTCGGAAATTGCCGTGGAAAGAAACACGCTCGACTCCGTCTTCGCCGAGCTGTCGAGGAAAAAAGATAGATAATCACGTAACGTATCACGAATGAAAAAAATAAGCAAGATCGCTCTCGTCGAGCTGCAATCCTTCTTCTACTCCCCTGTCGCCTGGCTCGTGCTCATCGTATTCACCGTGCAGTCGGCAATGGTCTTCGCGGACATCCTCGAGAGACTGGCCCGCGACCAGGAACTAAAAATGTCGCTCTCGAACCTCTCCCTGACCATCTGCCGGGGAATGTTCTCCAAGGTGCAAGAGTACCTCTACTTCTACATCCCGCTCATGACGATGGGCCTCATGAGCCGCGAGCTAAGCAGCGGTTCCATCAAGCTCCTCTACTCCTCGCCCGTCACCAACGCCCGCATCATCCTCGGGAAATACCTCTCGATGCTGCTCTACGGGCTGATCATGCTCTCCGTACTCTTCATCTTCGTCGCGTGGAGTTCCTGCATCGTCAAGAACTTCGACTGGCCCGCGGCCCTCTCCGGACTCCTGGGGTTGTACCTTCTGCTGTGCGCCTACGCGGCCATCGGACTCTTCATGTCCAGCCTCACCTCCTACCAGGTCGTGGCGGCCATCGGCACGCTGGCAGCCCTGGCGGCCCTCAGCCTCGTCCAACGATTCGGGCAAGAGTACGACCTCATCCGCGAGATCACCTGGTGGCTATCCATCAGCGGCCGCGCCGACGAATCCATCGGCGGGCTACTCTGCAGCGAGGACATCCTCTACTTCATCATCGTCTCCGCCCTCTTCCTCTCCCTCTCCATCGCGCGCCTGAAAGCCATCCGACAGAAATCGCGCTGGACAATCTCCCTCGCCAAGTACGCGACCCTCTTCATCGCGGCCATGCTCCTGGGATACGTCACCTCCAGGCCCCGCCTGATGGCCTTCCACGACGCCACCCGGGAAAAACAACGCACCCTCACCCCCGTCAGCCAGGAGATCATCCGGCAGGTCGAGGGAGGCCTCACCATGACCGTCTACGTGAACGCGCTCGACAGGGGACTCTCCTCCGTCATCCCACGCGCCCGGAAAGCGGACATGGAGCGGTTCGCCCAGTTCATCCGCTTCAAGCCCGAGACGCGCGTCAAGTACGTCTATTATTACACCAACCCCGGCAACCAGGGCGTCGAACGACGATACCCCGGACTGACCGACCTCCAGGCCGTCGGCAAAATAGCCAAGGCATGGGACGTCGACTCGACCCTCTTCATGCCCCCCTCCGAGATCGACAAGCTGATCGACCTCTCCGCCGAGGACTACCGCGTCGTCCGCCTGCTCGAACGAGAAACCGGACAGAAGACCTTCCTCCGCATGTTCGACGACATGACCCGATACCCCTCCGAGGCCGAAATCTCGGCGGCCCTCCGGAGATTAGTCATGAAAGCCCCCGTCGTCGCCTTCCTCGAGGGACACGGCGAACGGGACATCCTCGACGCCGGCGACCGCGGCTACTTCCGGTTCTCCTGCAACAAACCCTCCCGCGCCTCGCTCGTCAACCAGGGATTCGACTGCGTGACCGTCAACCTGCGACAAGAACTGCCCGACTCCGTCAGCATCCTCGTCATCGCCGATCCCCGGCAACCCCTGACGCCGGACGAACGCGCGCGACTCGACAACTACATCGCCCGGGGCGGAAACCTCGTCATCCTCGGCGAACCGCGCAGGCAACAGATCATGAACCCCCTCATCGAGCCTTTCGGCGCGACATTCCTCCCCGGACAACTCGCGCACCGCGCGACCGGCGAGGAAGTGAACGTCCCCCCCGCCAACGTCTCCTCGCTCTCCCCCGGACGAGCAGCCCCCGCGCGACCGCGCGCCACCGTCCCGCAGGACTTTATCCGCCCGGTCATGAAACCGGAAGGCGCCTCCCTCTCGCGCCTCCACGAATCGATACACGCCGTCGGACGAGGCAGCGGCGCCCGCGTGCTCATGCCCGGGTGTGCGGCCCTCGAACGCGTCGAGGACAAGGGCTTCCGCGTCATCACGCTCCTCGAGAGCGACGCCCGCGGCTGGAATGAACTGGAAACAACTAATTTCATCGAAGACACCGCCCGCGTCAACCCCGCCATCGGCGAGACCCCCCGCGCCTATCCCGTGGCGCTGGCCCTCTCGCGTCAAGTCGGCGACCGCGAGCAGAAGATCATGATCACCGGCGACGCCGACTGTTTCAGCAACGAACGACTCGGCGGGCTCAACTCGAATTTCATCATGGCCACCTTCCTCTGGATGTCCGACGGCGAGATGCCCGTCGACGTGCGCCGCCCCGCGACCATCGACAACGCCCTGTTCGCTACCGGCGCCGACGTGAAGATGACCCGCCGCGTCCTCGCCATCATCTTCCCCTCCATCCTCCTCCTCTCCTGCCTCGTCCTCTGGATACGGCGCCGCGGCAGGTAACCACCCGCGAGCACATATCCCTCGCCAATCCCAACAAAGTGTCGCGCCCCCCGCGCGACACTTTT
>JAIROI010000092.1 GCA_031257615.1 Odoribacteraceae bacterium | reverse complement strand
GCGTACATTTGCCACCGAATCAAGAAATCACCCCTAAGTAGCACACGAAAAAACAGGATGACATGAGAAACTTTAAAGTATTAAGCATTTTTATGGATAGAACACTTGGCAGTGTGGTTAATTCTTCTAACACACACACACACACACACACACACACACACACACACACACACACAGTACTCAAGTAGTTACGAGTCCGCCGGACTCCCCCGGCAGTCTTCCCGACAACTATCCACCCCCCGCGCCTGCCGTCCGGCGCTCGCGTCCCGACCGCCCCTTCTCCGCGAAGGAGCGTTTGTTTTCGTCCCCTCTCTTTCCATCCATAATTAACCGGGCCATGAAGACAATCACCGCTTTCCTGGCCGCGGCCCTCCTCCTCGTCTCCTGCGTCAAAGACCTCGACGACGCCAAACCAGCGCTCTTCGAGGCCAAAGACAGCGTCGCCCTCGTCACCCTCTCCCTCGCCATGCCCCCGGCCACGCGCGTCATGGGAACCGCGGACGAGAACAAGGTCAACCAGGTCGACGTCCTCCTCTTCACATCCAACAACAACGACGCCTACTACTACCGCGCCGCCGGCGTCGACCTCAACACCGACCCCACCTCCTCCGCCGCCGGGGAAAAGAAAACCTTCACCGTCCGCCTGCCCTTCACACCGACCTCCGGCGCCTACCCCGCCAACACCACCTACCGCCTCGTCGTCGTCGCCAACGCCCGCGACGCCGTCAACAACTTTACCCCCACCCTCGCCCCGGCCACCATCGTCACCGGCGGCCCCGTCACCCTCGCCAACGTCGTCGACGGACTTGCGGCCTCCGTCACCGCGGCCATGCCCACCAGCGCCTTCCCCATGTGGGGAGAAGTCGCCGGCGTCGTCATCAGCGAGGGCGTCGCTACCCCCTCGATCCCCGTCAACCTCACCCGGGCCGTCGCCCGCGTCGACGTGTCCGTGGAAAACGGCGTCGACTTCACCCTCGAAAGCGTCCGACTATACAACCGCAACTGCAACGGGCTGGTCGCCCCCGGCGCCGCGACGCCACACCTCCCCGGCGCGCTAAACAACCAGAAAGGCCCCGCGATGTATACCGTCCCCGCCGGCCAGGAAAGCAATTTCGAGAAAGCCATCTATACCTTCGAGGCTGCCGCCGGCTCCCTCGGGGCAAACTGGAAAAGCAACACCTGCCTCGTCATCGGCGGCCGCTTCGGCGGCGTCACCGCGCCCCTCACCGCCCCCCTCACCTACTACCGCGTGGAGTTCGCCGCGAACTCCGTCCCCTTTGCCCTCAAACGCAACTACCTCTACGACGTCTCCATACTGCAAGTCAAGGCCCACGGGTATCCCGACGAGACCGGCGCCTACGAGAACCGCCCCGCGAACATCGTCGTCGAGATCATCCCCTGGGACGAGGGCGAGCTAAACGACGTCGCCTTCAACAACTACCACTACATCGCCGTCGACAAGAGCCACCTCGAGTTCTACAAGGACGTCAACCCCAAGAGCCTCCGCGTCGTCACCAACTACCCCTCCGGCTGGACGGTCGACGACTCCTCCTTCCCCTCCTGGCTACACGTCTCCGGGGCAACCTCCGGCGTCGCCGCCGTCGCCGTCCCCCTCACCCTTTATGCCGACGAGTACCCCGACGCCACCGGTTCCCGCTCCCACGCCTTCTACATCGTCGCCGGCAACCTCCGGAAAGAGATCACCGTCGCGCAAACCTCCGAGAGGGAATTCTCCCTCGAAGTCGACCCCTGGGAGATGGTCTTCTACAAAAACCCGCGAACGGCCAAGACCATTACCATCACCCCCTTCCCCACCGGCGCCGGCCACGAGATCCGCTTCTCCGACCCCGGCTTCTCCTGGGAATCCGGCTTCGCCCTCCCCGCCAACATCGCGCCCGCCGCCCTCTCCTCCATCTCCATACAGCCCGTCCCCAACGCCGGCTCCACCACCCTCTACGGCTCCATCCTCGTCACCCTCAACGGCCCCGGCGGACAATCCGTCACCCGCGTCGTCACCATCAAGCAACTCGCCCGCGACGTCTTCGAGGCACTCCTCGCCTCTAACCCCTACCCCGCCGCCGGCGGCAACGCCCTCACCTTCACCGTCACCTCCGACGTCCCCTGGCAACTCTCCGAATCCTCGGACTTCCTCGCGCTCGGCGACGAAACCGACGAGCACGACGCGACCTCCTCCTTCGCGTACACCTTCGCCCTCGACCCCTCGCCCCTCTTCACCGGGCGATCGGCCACCGTCACCGTCACCTCCTCCGACCCCGACTTCCCCCCGACCACCTTCGACATCCTGCAAGCCGGCTGGAGCCCCTCCCTCGTCATCAACGACCCCTCCAGCAAGACCCACAACTTCTCCACCGCGACCACCGCGAAAGAAGTCAAGCTCACCACCAACGCCCCCTGGACATTCTCCGTCTCCGGGAGCGCCATCGTCGCCACCCCCACCCCCGCCGCCGGCGACAAGAACACGGACTATACCCCCGATCGGGGCGCCGCCGCCCGCTCCGTCACCTTCGCGCCCCCCGCCACCGAGAGTTCCGACGCCGCCGCCGGCACAGTCCTCGAGGCCACCGTCACCTTCGAGACCCTCACCGCGTCCCCCCTCTCCGAGACCGTCACCCTAAAGCGCGACGTGCGCCCCCGCTGGGGCGCGGTCTCCTTCGCGCCCACCCCCTCCACCGGCGACTTCCCTGCTGCCGGCGGATCCACGGTCAAGGCCACCGTCTCCACCAACGCCGACTGGTATGCCCAGGTAAAAGACGACGCCGCCAACACCAAGAAGACGCAGACCGCCTCGGCACATGCCAGCAAGAGCCTCACCGTGTCCATCCCCGCCAATACCACCACGGCCAACAAGTCCATTGTTGTCCAGGCCGCGTACGACGGGGGTACGGTATCCTCCTCCCCCACCTACACCCAACTCTGGGCGCCCACCCTTAACTTCACCAGCCCCTCGAACAAAATCCTTGACTTCGGCAGCGCCACCACCGCGCAAGACGTGTCCTTCAAGACCAACTACCCCTGGAAATACGTCATCAACAACGCCACCGACTACGCCAAGGTCGCCTCCACCACCATCAAGGCAGGTTCCAACACCATCGCTGCCAACACCTCCACCGCCATCTCCGGCGGCTTCCCGGCCAGCCTCGCGGACGCCCCCACCGTCACCCTTACCTTCACCCCCTCCACCTCCACCGCCGTCGCCGGCACCGACCTCTCCGCCACCGTGGACTTCTCCACCGTCTCCGGCGTCGGCCCCGAAGACTCGGAAACCCTCACCCTTAAACGCAAAGTACCCGTCCGCTGGGACAACCTGACCTTCGCGCCGAACCCCTCCACCGGCGTTTTCCCTTCTACTACCGGCTCCACGGTCAAGGCCACCGTCTCCACCAACGCCGACTGGTATGCCCAGATGCAAGGAGTCTCCTCCACCAAGCAGACGCAGACCGCCTCGACATACGCCAGTAAGAACCTCACCGTGTCCATCCCTGCAAATACTACCACGGCCAACCGCTCCGTGATCGTCGAGGCAGCGTACAACGGCGGCACGGCCTCCTCCTCCTCGACCTACACACAGCGCTGGGCGCCCACCCTCAACTTTACCAGCTCGACGATTAACTTCGGCACCTCCTCCGCGACAAAAGACGCGGAATTCAAAACCAACTACCCGTGGCGCTACACCACCGACAGCGAATACTCCAAGGTCGTCGCCAATGCCTCCGTCGCTCCCTCCTCCTCGGCCACCACCAGCGTCGGCGCCTTCCCGGCCAGTCTCGCAGAAACCGGCGCCTCCTCCGTCACCTTCACGCCCCAAACAGACAACTCGATCGGGAAGGGAAACGACGTGCTCACCTCCGTCGCCACCTTCTCCGCGGTGCCGGACAACGGGGAGGCCACCATCACGAAAACCCTGACGTTAAAGCGCACCGTGCCGGTCGTGTGGAGCATCAGCAGCTACACCCCGTCGAATGGGAAAATAGCCGCGACGGGCGGCACCGTCACGCTATACGCCACCACGAACGTCGACTGGTGGGCCGACCTGAACGGCGGCGCGAAATCGCAGCAAACCGTCTCCGGGTACACCGCGAATAGCTCGATAGCAATCTCCGTCCCCGCGCTCTCCCCTGAACTCTCCAGCTCCTACGGGACAACCGTCTCCAGCACGATTCATGCCGGTTATTCCACCTCCTCCGCACGCGACATCACGATCACGCAGTCCGGGTACAACATGTCAGGATATATGTCAGTAAGCGGAGTTGTATACACGACCCTGAACATAAGCATCACATCCAACCTGTCAAACTGGACAGTATATGTCAAGACTTCGCCCTCGTCTTCGGGTAATCTTGCCACTTTCAGTGGTTCAAACAATGGTTCAGGTACCGTCACAATTCCTGTAACAAACACCGCGAGAACCATCTATCTCGTCGACGGGGCCGGACGAGAACTATCGAGTATAACTCAACCAGCTTCGCCTGACTATACTTTAGTTTCCTATCCCGTTGGTAGGGTACTCGCAGGCCGCTCGGATATTAGTTGTCCAGCAGGATATTCAGTATATTTCTATACCACTGATCCTTACGTTGATATCAGCAATTTTATACTTTACGGTTCATTCACTTATAGCGGATCTTCTGATCGTTATATTGCAATTCGTGAACGCGATTCCGATGTATTTTCCTGGATGTGTGAAGTTTATAACGATCATATTGCCATGAAAACCTATCCAGGTAGGAATCATTCGGATTATGTTTGGGGGATGGAACTTAGGAATGAGACGAGCTTTATTTGCAAGAGAAATTAAATCATCTTCACGATTCGGATCATGGACAACAATGTAAAACTAAATAACACCCGCGAGACCTCGTTGTTATCTCAAGACAGGGGAACGATCCTCTGTTGCCGGATCGCGCCAAGAATACTTGAAACGGTTACGCGTAAACATACAAGCAACCTCTCCGGCGGGAACCTTGCCGGGTGGATGGGTCTTGTCGTGCTCGCGGGCTTGATCGGGGTCACCGCCGGTGAAGTCGCGGGCGACTCCGATCCCATCGCGGTCGACTACGCCCCGAATGTTGACGTCCGCGACGCAATTGTAGGCGCCCGCGATTCAATTGTAGGCGCCCGCGATGGAATTTCTGACGTCAACAAGTCAATTTCTGACGCCCGCATTTCAATCGCGGACGCCCGCAATTCAATTTCTGACGTCCACATTTCAGTTTCTGACGTCCGCAATTCAATTTCTGACGTCCGCAATTCAATCGCGGGCGCCTACAATTGCGTCGCGGGCGCCCGCGATTCCATTGTTGACGTCCACATTTCAGCTGTTTTACGCGACCGCGTCATTAAAGAGAACCGGGAACATGCAGTACTCCATGTCGTTGTCGACGCGACAAGGCACAAGCAGGCCCCAGAGCCTCGCAACCCGGTGTTGGAAATCGCCAACCTGATCCGCGGCTCCCCTCACTTGCCCCCGGTCAACCGGGAACCGGCCCGTATCCCCGTAACCTGACCCGGGATAAACGGAGCGCCGGAGCGTGTAAACGTAGGTTTGGGAAACCTATTCAGATCTAAAAATGATACGATCATGAGTAGAAAAGAAGATTGGCTGTCTCGTAACCACGATAAGTTTCACGAAACGATCGAACGCCTGACAACGTATATCTTGAGACCGGCAAATCGCGAAAGGATGGATTTCGGGGCCACGACCAAAACCGGGTTGTGGTACACGGAAGAGTTCACCCCCAAGTTGTCTGACTACCTGGAGGCATACCGCGATTGGAAGGACCCGGGACAACGTACGTCCACGAAGCAAAGGACACTCGAGGTGGAAGAGGAGATCATGCGGCCGCTGATGCGGACGTTGTATAACTTCTTTCTCAAGAACAACTACTTCGTGACGGATACCGACCTGGCCGCGATGGACCTCCCGAAGAGGCCGAGCGGCGGGTCGACGCCTGTTCCGGTAGCGCCATCGGCTCCCTGGTTCCAGGTGGTGTTGACGAAGGTAACGAAAGTCGTGATTCATTTCGGTGGTTCAGAGACAAGAAAAGCCAAGCCCAAGGGCCAACACGGGGTGGAGTGCCGCTACGTGATCAGCGATACGCCGATCACGAATTACGAGGACCTGGCGCGCTCCGCGTTCTCGACGAGGACGCCCCTGATCCTGTCTTTTTCAGGAGATGACCGCGGGAAGATTGTCTATTTCGCCCTGAGGTGGGAGAATGAAAGAGGAGATAAGAGCGATTTCACGACGATCGAACACGCGATGATACCGTAACCGAATAAGTTACATTCGGGCATGTTTAAACCGGGAGGCCTGTCAACAGGCCTCCCCGGTAACAGTAAAAAGAAATATATTCGTGTTGCGCGCATCAATCGCGCCAAGTGTTTTCTGTTGGGGGGCAGCCGCGAGGTAGCCCCCCGTTTTTTTATTCCCCTGCTCCCCCTCCCTTTTTAATCGGATTCTTTTTTATCACGCGGCAGCCTTAGGCTACCTCGAAAGGGGTAGGCAGCTACGCAGCCAAGGTTTGGTTGGGCTGTACGCTATACAGTAGCCTTAGGCTACTGCCTACAAAGGTTGGGCAGCTACGCAGCCCCGTCTTGGCAAGTTATATCATCTATTCCTCTACGTCGTGCAGAGCAGCTACGCAGCCCTTCAAAGGACTTTGTTTTACGCGGCAGCCTGAGGCAGCCGCGGGAAAAAGGTGAGGCAGCTACGCAGCCAATCCTCCCGCAAGGTCGCGTGAATACAGTAGCCTTAGGCTACTGCCTACAAAGATTGGGCTGCTACGCAGCCCCGTCTTGGCAAGTTACATCATCTATTCCTCTGCTTCGTGCAGAGCAGCTACGCAGCCCCGTCTTGGCAAGTTACGTCATCTATTCCTCTGCGTCGTGCAGGGCTGCGTAGCAGTCCCATCTTTGTAGGCAGCACCCTAAGGGTGCTGTATAATGTATGCTACTGCCAAGACGGGGCTGCGTAGCTGCCTCACCTTTCCCCGCGGCTGCCTAAGGCTGCCGCATAAAAAAGATTCCATTGAAGGGCTGCGTAGCTGCCCAACCTTTGTAGGCAGTAGCCTAAGGCTACTGTATGACGGGGTGCTGACGTTAGGATTGGCTGCGTAGCTGCCTACCCCTTTCGAGGTAGCCTCAGGCTGCCGCGTAAAAAAATCCATTGAAGGGCAGCCACGCAGCCCAACGCGTCGCGCTACCCGAGGAGCGCCTGTTCGGCGGCGCGTATGGCGGGAATGTTCCAGCCGGCCTTTCCCCGGGCAAACTTGTCGCGGACGCGGTCGAGGCAGAGGTTGCCGATGCTCCCCTCGTGGGTGTGGCGGAGCTGCCGGTCGGCGACGGAAAACTCGCCTCGCTGCACCCGGTCGGCGACCTCGCGGTAGGCCTCGCGGAAAGGCGCGCCGGCGGCCACGGCGCGGTTGACCTCCTCGACGGTAAAGAGGTAGCGGTAGCGGTCGTCGTCGAGGACGTCTCGCGCGAGGATCGCGTCGCGGAGCGCCAGCGCGACCATGTGCAGGCAGTCGTCCAGCTCGGCAAAGGCGGGGAGGTAGCTCTCCTTGACCAGCTGCATGTCGCGGAAATAGCCGGAGGTGAGGTTGGCCGCGATCATGCCGACCTGCGCGGGCAGCGACTGGAGGCGGTTGCACCGGGCGCGCGTCAACTCGAAGACGTCGGGGTTCTTCTTGTGGGGCATGATGCTGGAGCCGGTGGTGTAGCGGTCGGGGAGGGTGATAAACCCGAAGTTGGGGGAGGCAAACAGACAGGCGTCGGCAGCCAGCCGCCCGACGGTGAGGGCCACGCGGGAGAGGGCAAAGAGGACGGTCTGCTCCATTTTTCCTCGCTGCATCTGGGCGTGGACGGGATTGTAGGCGAGGTCGTCGAAAGCCAGGAGGCGGGTGGTCATCTGCCGGTCGAGGGGGATGGAGGAACCGTATCCGGCGCCGGTGCCGAGGGGGTTGGTGTTTACAATATCCCTGGCGGCCTTGAGCAGGACAAGATCCTCGGCGAGCGACTCGGCGTAGGCCCCGAACCAGAGGCCGAAAGAGGAGGGCATGGCGACCTGCAGGTGGGTGTAGCCGGGAAGGAGGAGGTCGCGCCCCTCTTCGGCCCGCTCGATCAGGAGGTCGAAAAGCGCCTCGACGCGGTCGAGAAGATCAAACAGCGCGCCGCGGGAAAAGAGTTTGAGATCGAGCAACACCTGGTCGTTGCGGGAACGCCCGGCGTGGATCTTCTTTCCGGCCTCCCCGAGGCGACGCGTGAGGAGAAATTCGACCCGCGAGTGAACGTCCTCGTCGCCCTCGATGGAGAAACGGCCGGCCTCGACGTCGCGGTGGATGTCGCGGAGTGCGTCGACGAGCGCCCGCTCCTCGTCGGCAGAGAGCAGCCCGATGGAGCGCAGCATCTTGGCGTGGGCGATGTTTCCGAGGACGTCGGCGCGCGCGAGCAGCGGGTCAAGCTCCCTGTCGCACCCGACAGTGAAGCGCTCGGTGAATGGATCGATCTCGAATCCTTTTTCCCAAAGTTTCATGTGTTAGAGGATTAAATGGTCTAATAGTTTCTCGTAAATCTCGACGCCCTCGCGGATCTCGTCGACGAGGATATACTCGTTGGCGGTGTGCGAGCGGGCGCTGTCCCCCGGCCCCATTTTGAGGGACGGGTAGGGGATGACGGCCTGGTTGGAGGTGGTGGGGGAGGCGTAGGGGACGCGTCCGAGGGCCTCGCAGCGGCGCACGGCGGGGTGCGCGCGGTTGATGGCGGAGGAGTTGAGGCGGGTGGAACGGGGGGTGACGTCGCAGGCGACATGCCGGCGAATGACGTCGAGCAACTCCTCGTTGGTGTATAGCTCGTTGACCCGCGCGTCGACGACAAAGCGGCACTCGGCAGGGACGACGTTGTGCAGCGCGCCGGCGGAGACGACGGTGACGGTGGTCTTGACCGGCCCGAGGAGCGGGGACACGCGCTCGAAACGGTGCTCCCGGAACCAGGCGATGTCGGGGAGGGCGGCGTAAATGGCGTTGACTCCCTCGTCGCGCGCGGCATGACCGGCCGCGCCGCGGGCAGTGCAGTCGAGCACCATCAGCCCCTTCTCGGCAATGGCCGGGTGCATCCCGGTGGGTTCCCCGACGATGGCGAAGTCGACAGGCCCGATATCCGGGAGGATGGTCTGTATGCCCCCCTCTCCGGTGTTCTCCTCCTCGGCGGAAGCGGAGAAAAGGAGGTTGTAAGGACGCTCGCGGGCGGAGAGACGGAGGAAGACGGCCAGGAGAGAAACGAGGCTGGCGCCGTCGTCGTTTGTCCCGAGACCGGTGATCTTGCCGTCGCGGACGAGGGGCGCGAAGGGATCGGAGAGCCACGCGCCGGAGGGCTTGACGGTGTCGAGGTGGGCGTCGAGGAGAATCGTGGGGCGGCCGGGATCGCGCCCGGGGGCCTCTATCCAGACGTTGTTTCCTCGCCTGCGGGGGACGCGCCCGCGATCCCGCGCGACCTGCTCGATGAGGTCGGCG
>JAIROI010000089.1 GCA_031257615.1 Odoribacteraceae bacterium | reverse complement strand
ATTCTTTTCTCGTGGAAGTCGTCGATATTCTCTTCAACGTATCGCGTGATATCTGTCATAATCTGTTTCATACGCGTCGGGTTCAAACAAGGTTAGTTTCACGGGTTCGAGTTGGCGTTTCACCATCTCGTAGTACACTGGCGAGATTTCAATCCCCACGGAATGTCGATTCACGCGCTGGGCCGCGAGGTTGGTAGTTCCCGATCCCATGAAAGGGTCAAGGACGGTATCTCCCTCTTTCGTGAAGAGTTTTATGAACCATTCGGGCAGTTCTTCGGGAAACGCCGCGCTATGATTTTTGTTGCTACACTCGGTTGCCAGGTGCAGCACGTTGGTCGGGTAGGCCTTCTCCCTTTCCAGCCAATGAGAGATATTCTTTCCGAACCCGCTTCCCACTTTAGAGTTATCCCTGGTTTTATCCGTTTCGCTCAGGTGTTTTAGTCGCTCCCTCGCCCAGTCTCCCATGGGTACCATCACGGCTTCCTGGTACATGGCAAAGTTTCTTTGTTTATTAAACTGCAGTAGTCGTTCCCAGGCGTCCCTGAAACGGTTGGGCCATTTCCCCGGGTAGCAATTCTTCTTGTGCCAGATAAATTCCTCCGTCCAGAGCCATCCCTGTTCCCGCATCTTGAGGATTAACTCCATCACGTAGGTACTCCGTTCGCCGTCGACGACCTTTTCCTTGATGTTTAGCATGAAGGTGCCCGTTGGCTTGAGTACCCGCAGCAGTTCCCGCGAGACGGGAAGAAACCACTCGACGTATTTGTCGGGAGAGACCCCCCCGTACGTGTTTTTCCGTTGATCGGCGTAGGGAGGCGACGTGAACACGAGGTCTATCGAATCGTCCGGGAGTCCCTTGAGTACTTCTTTACAGTCGCCTAATCTTAATGTCGTGTTGATTTCCATCGGATCATTTTTTCTTGTTCGCGAATGTACGGAATTTATCGCAGACCGGGGGGGCGTCACGGCACGATCACGCGGAGTGCCCCCGGGATGACGCGGGCGCGGAGCGGGGAGGAGAACGCGCAGGGATTCCCGTCGAGGTGTCCCGCGGAGAAGTTGCCCTCGATGGTGATTTCCTCGTGCCGGGAGACGCGGAAGTAGGGGGAGTTCGCGAGGCTTCGGGTCATGGCGCGGAAGAGGTAAAGGGGGAGGAGGTGGAGCGGGGGGCGTCTTATTATACAGAGATCCATCAGGCCGTCGTTCGTGGAGGCCCCGGGGGCGATGCTGATGTTATAGCCGTAGCGGGAGCTGTTGGCCAGGCTGGCGATGAGGCAATGTTCTTCCCAGCGGGTCTCCCCGGAGCGGAAGGTGTAGCGGCGACCGGGGTAGCGAAACCAGAGGAGGGCCGCCGCCCGGGCGTAGGAGATGAAGCCGCGCGAGGACACGCGGGCGAAGCGGTGGGCGACTTCCGCGTCGAGGCCGACGCCGCTCACGTTGAGGGAATATTTCCCGTTGATGTCGATGACGTCGAGGGGTACGATTTTCCCGTCGCGCAGTTGCCGCAGTGCTTTCTTGACGCGGGTGGAGACGCCGAGGTGTCGCGCCAGCCCGTTCCCGCTGCCGGTGGGGATGATGCCCATGACGACGCCTGTCCCGACGAGAGCGCCGCCGACTTCGTTGAGCGTCCCGTCGCCGCCCACGGCCACGACGCGCGCGAATCCTTCCCGGGCAGCGCCGGCGGCGAGTTCGGCGGCGTGCCCGGGCCGGTCGGTGAAGCGCGCGGTGAACGGCCTGTTGTAGTGCCTGGCGAGGAGGCGCGGGAAGTGTTTACCGTTGCCGGCGCCCGCCGTGGGATTGACGATGAAGAGGTCGTCAGGCGTCATCGTTGCTCCTCCCGACGCAGTGGTACGCGAACCCGAATCGTTTCATCTGGGCGGGGTCGTAGATGTTTCTTCCATCGAAGATGATCTTGTGCTTGAGCGCTTGTTCGATGAAGGTGAATTTGGGGACTTTGAATTCTGTCCATTCGGTAACGATGACGAGGGCGTCCGCGTCGCGGAGGGCGTCGTACATGCCGGTGGCGTACTCGACGGCGTCTCCCAGTCGTTGTCTCGCGCCGGGCATGGCCACGGGGTCGTACACCCGGACGGTGGCCCCGGCGCGCAGGAGGCTCTCGATCAGCACGAGGGAGGGGGCTTCCCGCGTGTCGTCCGTTCCCGGTTTAAAGGAGAGGCCCCAGATGGCGAATCGTTTCCCGGCGAGGTCATTGAAGTGCCGGGAGATTTTCCGGAAGAGGACGTGTTTTTGTCTCTCGTTGATCCTGTCGACGGCTTTCAGGAGTTCAAGCTCGCGGTGGAAATCGTCGCCGGTCTTGACGAGCGCGCGGACGTCCTTGGGGAAGCACGACCCGCCGTACCCGCAGCCCGCGTTGAGGAATTTGTTCCCGACGCGGCTGTCGCTTCCCACTCCCCGCTTGACCATTTCCACGTCCGCGCCGACGGCCTCGCAGAGGTTGGCGATGTCGTTCATGAAGGAAATGCGGGTGGCGAGCATCGCGTTGGCGGTGTACTTGGTCATTTCTGCCGAGAGGATATCCATGAAGAGGATCGGCGCGTTGTTCAGCGAGAAGGCGTGGTAGAGTCGTTCCATCACCTCCCTGGCCTTGTCGCTCTCCACGCCGATGACGACGCGGTCGGGGGCCAGGAAATCGTTCACGGCGTCGCCTTCCTTGAGGAACTCGGGGTTGGAGGCGACGTCGAACGGGATCCTCGCGCGACGCCGCTCGAGGGCGTCGGCGATGACGGCCTTCACGCGGTGGTTGGTGCCAACGGGCACGGTAGATTTGGTGACCACCACCAGGTAATGGTCCATGCACTCCCCGATTTCCGCGGCGGCGGCCAGCACGTGTCTCAGGTCGGCGCTCCCGTCCTCGTCCGGCGGGGTGCCGACGGCGATAAACACCGCGTCTACCTTTTGCATGGCCTCCCTCGTCGAGAGGGTGAAGAAGAGCCGCCCGCTTTCCCGGTTACGCGCCACGATTTCCTTCAGTCCCGGCTCGTAGATGGGTATTTCGCCCCGGTTCAGGAGCGCTATCTTTTGTTCGTCGACGTCCGCGCACGCGACCGTCACTCCTGTCTCGGCGAGACAGGCCCCGGATACCAGTCCGACGTATCCCGTGCCGATGATTGCTATCTTCATGAAAAATGATGGTTTTGTTTCGCCGGCAAAAGTAGAATAAATAACTCGACTTCCTCCCCGTCACCGGCGATGATTCCATTCGCTGGAATTCACGGTTCGCGACGTTATCGCGACCCGCGCCGGGATTTTTTTTCAAGCTTGCAACAGCGGTGGAAATGGCAAACAGATTTTTTTCACGGTTGCAACAGTGGTGGAAACCGTAAACAGAATTTTTTCACGGTTGCAACAGCGGTTGAAATGGCAAACAAAATTTTTTAACGGTTGCAACAGCGGCGGAAACCGTAAACAGATTTTTTTCTCGGTTGCAACAACGTTGCAAATGGCAAACAGATTTTTTCTCGGTTGCAACAACGTTGCAAAGGGCAAACAGATTTTTCGCAGGGTTGCAACAACGTTGCAAATGGCAAACAGATTTTTCGCGCGCTTTCCACGGGCGGTTAGTGTTTCTGGATTAGCATTAGACCGTGGCGGAGGGGGAGGAGGATATTGTCCACGGTGGGGTCGCGTTGCACTTCGTCGTTGAAGGCGCGGATGGCGAGGGTGCGCGGGTCGCGCGCGGTAGCGTCTATGACTTTTCCGTCCCACAGGACGTCGTCGGCGATGATGACGCCGCCTGGACGGGTGACGTCGCGGGCGAGACGGTAGTAGTCGGGGTACTGGCGTTTGTCGGCATCAATGAAAACGAGGTCGAATTGCTCCTGCAAGGTGGGGATGACGGCGCGGGCGTCGCCGAGGTGGAAGATGACGCGGTGGGACAGGCCGGCGCGGTCGATGTAGGCGCGGACGACGTCCTCGATCTCGTCGTTGTTGTCGATGGTGTGGAGGATGCCGTCGTCGGTCATGCCGGCGGCCATGGCGATGGCGGAGTAGCCGGTGAAGGTGCCGATCTCGAGGACGCGACGGGCGGAAATGAGGCGGCAGATCACGCGCAGGAAGTTGGCTTGCATCCATCCGGAGATCATGCGAGGATAGGGGGTACGGGTGCGGGTTTCGCGGTAGAGGGCGGCGAGGAGGTCGCTTTCCGGGGCGCCGTGTTCGAGGGCGTATTGTTCGATTTCTTGATCCATGTGTTAGCGGTAGACGAGTATGGTTTGCTTGTCGACGTCGAAGATTTCTCTTGCCACGCTGGCGAGGGCTTCGGGGGTGATGTCGTTGATCTGGGCGTAGGCTTCCTCGAGGGTGTCGATTTTGTCGTAGACGAGGAAGCTTTTCCCGTTGGCGAGCATGGTGTTCTCGCCGTTTTCGGAGGAGATGGTGATCTGCCCGATGATTTGCGCGCGGGCGCGTTTGAGTTGGAGGGGGCCGAGGGGTTGCTCGTGGAGTCGCTGGAGTTCCCGGAGGCAGAGTTCGGTGCATCGTTCGATGTTTTCCTTGTCGCAACCGAAGTAGACGAGGCAGTTACCGGTGTCGGAGTAGGGGGTGTAGGATGCTTCGATGTTGTAGGCGAGGCCGTGTCGCTCGCGGATGTTGAGGTTTAGTCGCGAGTTCATGCCGGCGCCGCCGAGGAGGTTGACGAGGAGGGAGAGCGCGGCGCGTTCCGGCCGGGTGTAGTCGTAGGCGATGTTGCCGATGACGCAGTGTCCCTGGTGGGTATTTTTATTGATCGCGAGGCGTCGCGGGTTGTATCGCGTTGGCTGGACGCGGCCGGCATCGGGTGTTCCCGCGGGGTAGTCGGCGAAGTGTCGTTCGACGATTCGCGCGAGTTTGTCGAAGGGGATGTCGCCGACGGAGCTGATGACCATGCGCGCGGGGTGGTAGTTGCGGTTGATGAATCGGGTGATGGCGTTTTTGTCGAGGCGACGGAGGGTTTCCGCGTTGCCGAGTATGTTGCGGGCGATGGGATATCCCTCGTAGAGGAGTTCTTCGAAGTCGTCGAAGATGAGTTCGGCGGGGTTGTCCCTGTAGGAATTGATCTCATCGAGGATGACGTCTTTTTCTTTTTCCATTTCGCGCTCCGGGAAGGTGGATTGGAAGAGGATGTCGGAGAAGAGTTCGAGGGCGCGCTCGTAGTGGACGGGCATGAAGGTGGCGTGGATGCAGGTGTCTTCCTTGGTGGTGTAGGCGTTAAGTTCTCCCCCGACGTCTTCCATGCGGCTCAGGATGTGGTAGGCCTTGCGTTTTTTGGTTCCCTTGAAGATGAGGTGTTCGATGAAGTGGGCGATCCCGGTTTCTTCCTCGCGTTCGTCGCGGCTCCCGGCGTTGATCAGGAGTCCGCAATAGGCTGCCTTGCCGGGCACGCGGTGGTGGATGAGTCGTAGCCCGTTGCGTAAGATGGCTGTTTGGTACATTTTTCTTTCGCCGTCGAGGGGGTTACTCGATGGTGATTTTTCCCCTCGTGATGTTGAGCGACAGTTGGCTGTTGAATTGCTTGTTGCCGATGAAGCCGCTTTCGATGAAGACGTTTTTGTTCACGGTTGGCTTTGTTTCCAGGATGAAGTCCGCGGGGAGTTTCACTTTGGTGTTGCCGTGCTTGAGGTTCACGTTGAATCCCCCGCCGGGACGGATAGAGAGGGCGACCTGG
The DNA here is from genome assembly GCA_031257615.1 of Odoribacteraceae bacterium. Taxonomy (GTDB): domain Bacteria; phylum Bacteroidota; class Bacteroidia; order Bacteroidales; family Marinifilaceae; genus JAIRKS01. The sequence continues at coordinate 1,173 of JAIROI010000089.1, read as the reverse complement.
GTGCCGGAGGCGGTGATGTCGACGGAGGAGAAGAGGTGGTTGATGGAGTGGAGGGTGAGCTGGCCCGAGCGAGTGTCGGCCCGGCAGGATTCGGAGAGGTCTTGTATCTCGCACTTGACTCCGGCAGCGTGCAGGTCGACCTCGTCGACGTCGCCAAGGCGGAGGGTTCCCCCGGCGCATTTGGCGATGACTTGTTCGGCCTTGAGGATTTCGATCCGGCTTCCCTCGCCGGTAAGTTTTACGCGATTTCCGGAATGTATGGTCACTTTTGCCGAGAAGAAGTCGCCGGTGAAGCGGTTGACTTCTTGTACTTCGAAGAGGCCGTCGGTCAGTTTAGCGGTGAAGTCTCCCTCGATGTATCTCGCCCTGAAGTCGCCGGAGCTGACCTCGACGTTGAGGTCGCCGGTGAAGTCTCCCAGGATGACGCTCCCGTTTTTGTTGGCCACGCTGAGTTTTTTGCCCTTGGGGATTTTCACGTGGTAGTCCACGTAGACCGAGACGCCGAAGAAGAGCTTTTTGAAGGTGAGGTCTTTTTCGAGGTCGGTGGTCACGTGCAGTATGGTTGGTCGCTCGATGGCCTCGACTTTCAGGTATTCGATGATTTCGTCGGCTCTTGCCATGGTTTTTGCTTTTACCCTGATTTCCGCCTTGATCTCGAATTGATCCCCGCCCTGTCGGACGTCCACGTTGCCCAGGCGGTTGAGCAGGGTGAGTTCCTGGAAACGGTCTGCCGGGTAGCTCCGAACGAATTCTTGCACGCGTTCCTGCGCGTTAACGCCGAGGACGCTCGATAGCAGGACAAGTAAGGTCGCTGTTTTCATGTGTCATGCTGTTTTACGGGTTTGTTTCTTCTGATTGTTTGTATTTCGCGGCGAGGTAGGCGAGCATTTTACTGAATGTCTCCATCGCCTGTCGCGTCTGCGAATGTATCTCTTTTTTCTGTAATCTCAAGATGAGTTGGCCGTATAGCGCCTGCAGCGCCAGTTCCACGTCGGAGGTTTCCGCGGGGGAGGCGCTTTTTTGGCTGAAGGCTGTCAGGTGGATGGAGGCGTTCGCGTACAGTTGGCGGTAGCGGACGTCTTCCTCCCGGTGCAGGAGGTAGAGGTGCAGTTCCAGGAGTTCGTTTACCGCGTTTTTCACGATTTGCAGGTGTCCGCTCTCCGTCACTCCTTC
>JAIROI010000066.1 GCA_031257615.1 Odoribacteraceae bacterium | reverse complement strand
TTGTACGCCCTCTTCCCCCCTTTCCCCCGGCCTTCCCGTCACCGCCAAGATCAGGTACCGCGACGCCGGAACGCCTGCCGTCGTCCTTCCCTCGCCCGACGGCCTCCTCATTGAATTCACGGACCCCGCCATTGCCAGTGCCCCCGGCCAAAGCCTCGCGATCCACGCCGGCAACGACCTTGTCGCCGACAGGATCATCGAAGGGGTCATCCAAGACTGATTATACGAAGTCGCCGAGTGATTGGACGAAGTCGTCCAGTGATCGGACGAAGTCGTCCAGTCTTTGGACGAAGTCGTCCAATCATCGGACGAAGTCGTCCAATCATCGGACGAAGTCGTCCAGTCATCGGACGAAGTCGTCCAATCATCGAACGAAGTCGTCCAATCATCGGACGAAGTCGTCCAGTCATCGGACGAAGTCGTCAAATGAAAAGGGGTCACCCCCCCGGAAGGAGTAGTGACCCGTTGTCTAAATGGTCAGGCGCGTATCGCGCGCCCGGTAAGTCGAATTTGAATTTGGATTAACCCGCGCGGGTTAAAGGGGGAGCTTGACGGATTTGCCGAGTTCCTTCAAGGGAACGACGATCTCGGCACTGCCACAAACGTAAGGGCCAAGATCGTATGGGGGATAGGTGAAGATCAGGCTGTCGGCCGCGAAGTTGATGACCGTGGAGGTGGTCAGGGTGGGGGACTGGGTAAAACAGCCGTGCTTGTTGTCCAGGTGGGCTTTCAGGAGTTTCTCCACCTCGGCCTTGCGGGTATAGTCGAGCAGGAGGGCGTTATCGATGAATTTCTGCTCGCGCATGTCGTAGTTGAAGGCATAGAAGCGGGTCATGCCGTGCGCCCCGCCGCTGTACGAGTAAACGGTGACGCGCAGGCTGATGTAGCGATCGGTGGCCCGGAAGACGGTGTCGGTGACGTGAAACTCGTAGGTGGGGCGGAGGATGGAAGTGTCAGCGAGGAGCGCGGAGTCGAGCGGCGGGAGTTCCCCGACGAGCGAGTCGCGGAGCCTGGAAATGTAGTTGCTGACGTGCTCGCTGAAGTGCAGGCACTGTTTTTCGAGGGCTGGATCATCGGAAGAGATGGCGTGGCGCGAGAACTGTAGTTGTAGATTGTCCTCGCGCGCGCTTAGATCCACGGGGCTTACTTTGAGGGGTTTTTCGGGTTGCGCGCAGCTGAACGCGACGCCGACCAGGAGGAGGGATAACCGGAACGGTGTTCTTTTCATCATTTTCATTTTGATTGTTTTTAGGGTTCATGATGTAAGGTTGCATGGGGGTTGGGAGTCGACGCGTTCTCGTGAATTGATACGTAATTGTCCCGCGTTTTGTTCCACGGGAACGGGAAGGGCAACCTTTCGGTTGCCCTTTTTTCGTTAGTATTCGATGTTTGCCCGGCGTTTGTAGCCGTCGTACCTCCACCTGGCGTCTCGCTCGGTGATGGCGAAGAGTTCGTCGGCCTCCCCGGGGGCGACCTTGGCGAGGGAGCTGTACCGCACTTCTCCCATCAGGAACTCCCTGAACTTGGCGTAGTCCGGCTCCTTGGAGTCGAGCTGGAAGGGGTTCTTTCCCTGTTCCTCGAGCAGCGGGTTGTAGCGGTAGAGTTGCCAGTAGCCGCACTCCACGGCTCGTTTGGCCTCGGCCTGCGATTTTCCCATGCTGGCCTTCAGGCCGTGGTTGATGCAGGGGGCGTAGGCGATGATGAGCGAGGGGCCGGGGAAGGCCTCGGCCTCCTTGAGCGCCTTGATGTACTGCGCCTGGTTAGCGCCCATCGCGACCTGGGCGACGTAGACGTAGCCGTAGGAGGCGGCCATCATTCCGAGGTCTTTCTTGCGCACGCGTTTGCCGCTGGCGGCGAACTTGGCGACGGCCCCGACGGGGGTTGATTTGGAGGATTGCCCGCCGGTGTTGGAGTAGACCTCGGTGTCGACGACGAGGACGTTCACGTCCTGGCCGCTGGCGAGGACGTGGTCCAGGCCGCCGTAGCCGATGTCGTAGGCCCACCCGTCTCCACCGAATATCCATTGCGATTTCTTGGTGAAGTATTTCTTCAGGGCGAGGATTTCCCGGGCGGCGGCGTTGTTTTCTTTTTCCAGGGCGTTGGCCAGCGCGTCGCTTGTTTCCAGGGTTTTGTCCCCGTCGGCGTAGGCGTCGAGCCATGCCTCGGCGGCGGCGCGGGCGCCTTCCGAGAAGGTCGGGAGGTGTTCCTTCAGCAGTCGTTTGACTCGTTCGCGCAGGCGGATGGCTCCTTCAGCCATGCCGAACCCGTACTCGGCGTTGTCCTCGAAGAGGGAGTTGGCCCATGCCGGCCCGCGTCCGGAGACGTAGTGCTTGCAGTAGGGGGTCGACGGGGCGGATCCCCCGTAGATGGAGGTGCAGCCGGTGGCGTTAGCGACCATCATTCGTTCGCCGAACAGTTGGGTGATCAGCTTGATGTAGGGGGTCTCGCCGCATCCCGCGCAGGCGCCCGAAAACTCAAAGAGGGGCTGTTGGAACTGGGAGTTTTTCACGTTGACGGGGGCAACCAGCTGTTTGTAGCCGACTTTCTCGTCCATGTAGGCGAAGCGTTCGATCTCCTCGTTTTGGGAGGCGAGCGGTTTCATCAGCAGGGCTTTTTCCTTGGCCGGGCAGACGTCGGCGCAGTTGCCGCAGCCGGTGCAGTCGAGGGGGGATACCTGTATGCGGAAGTGGTGTCCGGCCAGTTCTTTGCCGATGGCCGGTTTGGTGACGGTGTTGGCGGGCGCGTTTTCCGCCTCGTTTGCCGTCAGGAGGAAGGGGCGGATGGCGGCGTGGGGGCAGACGTACGCGCACTGGTTGCATTGGATGCAGTTGGCGGCCTGCCATTCGGGGACTTCGATGGCGATGCCCCGTTTCTCGTAGCGGCTGGTGCCGGCGGGGAACGTGCCGTCTTCTCGTCCGGCGAAGGCGCTCACGGGGAGGTCGTCCCCGGCCTGCGCGTTCATCACGTCGACGACCTCCCGGATGAAGGCCGGGCGCTTTTCGTCCGCGGTGATCTTTTCCTCCGGCAAGAGCTTCCAGTCGGCGGGAATGTCCACCTTGACGACGTTGTTCCCGCCGGCGTCCACGGCAGCGTAGTTTTTCTTGAGGATGGCCTCGCCTTTCGAGCCGTAGGACTTGTCGATGGCCTTTTTCATTTCTTTCACCGCCAGGTCGTAGGGGATGACGTTGGTGATCTTGAAGAAGGCGGACTGCATGATGGTGTTCGTGCGGTTGCCGAGTCCCAGTTCCTGGCCGAGGCGGGTGGCGTTGATGATGTAGAAGTTGATCTGTTTCTCTGCCAGGTAGCGCTTCATGGCGTTGGGGAGGTGTTGGCCCACCTCGTCGGCGTCCCAGAGGGAGTTGAGGAGGAAGGATCCACCCTGTTTAAGTCCCTTGAGCACGTCGTACATGTGGACGTAAGCGGGGACGTGGCAGGCGACAAAGTCGGGGGTGGTGACGAGGTAAGTGGAGCGGATCGGTTCGTCGCCGAAGCGGAGGTGGGAGGCGGTGAACCCGCCTGATTTCTTCGAATCGTAAGCGAAATAGGCCTGGCAATACTTGTCGGTGGCTCCCCCGATGATCTTGATCGAGTTCTTGTTCGCTCCCACGGTGCCGTCGGATCCCAGCCCGTAGAACTTGGCCTCGTAGGTGGCCTCCGGGGTCACTTTTACCTCCGGCCCGAGGGGGAGGGAGTGGAAGGTGACGTCGTCGTTGATCCCCACCGTGAAGCTGTTGCGCGGCTCGGCGGCGGCCAGGTTCTCGTAGACGGCGATGACCTGCGCCGGTGTAACGTCCTTGGATCCCAGTCCGTACCGTCCGCCGACGATCAGCGGGGCGTTGGCGCTCCCGTAGAACGCGTCGCGAACGTCGAGGTAGAGCGGGTCGCCGTTTGCTCCCGGTTCTTTTGTCCTGTCGAGCACGGCGACGCGTTTCGCGGAGGCCGGCATGACGGAGGTAAAATGGGCGACCGAGAAGGGGCGGTAGAGGTGGACGGCGATCAGCCCGACCTTCTCTCCCCTTGACAGCTTGTCGTCCACCACCTCGCGGATGGTTTCGGTGGCGGATCCCATTGCCACGATCACGCGCTCGGCGTCGGCGGCCCCGTGGTAGTCGAAGGGGCGGTAGACGCGTCCGGTCACGCGGGAGATCTCCTCCATGTATTCCGTCACGATGGCGGGCACGGCGTCGTAGAACTTATTCGCGGCCTCTCTTCCCTGGAAGTAGACGTCGGGATTTTGCGCGGTACCCCTGGTGGCGGGGTTTTCGGGGCTTTGCGCCCTGTCGCGGAACTCCTGCAGGGCCTTCATGTCGACGAGTCCCCGGAGGTCTTCCTCGTCGATGGGTTCGATTTTTTGGATCTCGTGGGAGGTGCGGAAGCCGTCGAAGAAGTTCAGGAAGGGTACCCTTGACTTGATCGCGGCCAGGTGCGCGACGGCGGAGAGGTCCATGACCTCCTGTACCGACCCGCTTGCCAGCATCGCGAAGCCGGTTTGTCGCGCCGAGTAGACGTCCGCGTGGTCGCCGAAGATGGAGAGGGCATGGGCAGCCAGCGCCCTCGCGCTCACGTGGAACACGCAGGGGAGCAATTCCCCGGCGATCTTGTACATGTTCGGGATCATCAACAGCAGTCCTTGCGAGGCCGTGTAGGTGGTGGTGAGCGCGCCTGCTTGCAGGGCGCCGTGGACAGCGCCGGCGGCTCCGGCCTCGGATTGCATCTCGACGAGTCTCACGGTCTCCCCGAAGATGTTTTTTCTTCCCTGCACGGCCCATTCGTCGACGTACTCCGCCATTGGCGAGGAGGGGGTGATGGGGTAAATGCACGACACCTCGCTGAACATGTAGGCCACGTGGGCGGCGGCCGCGTTCCCGTCACAGGTGATGAATTTTTTCTCTTTTCTCATGTCTTTTCGTTTAACAATCATTCTTAAGTGGTAAGCCATTCGGGAGGATTCTCGCGTTTCTCTTGATGGATGCCGCGAGGAATTTCTCCTTTTTTTTCGTTTGCCTCGCGAAAGTATAAGAAAAGCGCGGATTCTGCAATTTACATGTTACAAAACACGCTCTCGCCGGGCAATTGGGGGGGCATGAAAAGGGCCTCACCAGACGCGGTGAGGCCCGTTTCCGGTGGAAGTCGCCGGGGATTAGAACTTGAAGGCGACGCCCAGTTCCAGGGGGGAGATGCCGTAGCCGAACTCGGCAAAGGCAGCGAGTTGGGGCGAGAAATAGTAACGCGCGCCGATGTAGCTGCTGGGGAAGACGCCCGAGTTGGGGGCGACGTAGGAGACGTTCCCTTTCGTGTCGCCCACCGAGACGCGTTCGTAGCCCAGGGCGATGCCCACGTAAGTGTCCAGGCGCTCCGCGAACTCGTAGTAGAAACTCCCGCGCGCCCCCAGGACGGTGTGGGAAGTCCTGATGTTGAAGTTCTTTTCCCTGACCGCCGCGTAGCCGATGTAACCGCCGACGCCGATCGCGGCCTTCCCGTTGAGGAAAGAGTCGTGAACGCCATACTCCAGGGAGAGCATGACGGGCAAGAAGGCCTGCCGGCCACTGAAGTAAGTGCTGACGCCGATGCCGGCATGTCCCACGAGGTCTCCTTTGGCGAATGATTCCTGCGCGTTTGTCGTCGTCGCCAGGGCGACAAGCAGGGTCGTGAATAGCAATAACTGTTTCATCTTCTTTTGATTTATTGGTTAAACGCGTGGCGCGTCTCCGCGCCGGATTGATTTCGTCTTTCTTCAGGGTTTTCCCCGGAGCAGCGTCTCGTACTGCCCGTCCTGGAGGGCGGCGAGGGCGGCCTGGAGCAGGGTATTGTGTTCGTTGATGACCTTGTAATACTCGGCGGTGCTCCATAGATCGCCGGCGACGAGCGCCTTGAGCACTCGTTTCATTTCGGGGAGCACGCGCGCGAGGGCTTTCTCGTCGCGCTTGACGCCTTGCTCCTCGCCCTTCGCGACGATCTCCCGGATCATCGTCTCGGAGACCTCGTACTCTTCCTTGAAGCGTTGGAAAGTGGGGTAGCGCGCCTGGAGGGTTTCGCGGTCGCGATCCACGTGGCGGAACACCTGGTCGCGGATGATGCCTCTTGCCACGAGCGCGTTGAAGTAGGCGTAATTCGCGGAGGTGTCCAGGGGGACGAAGACGTCCGGGACGATGCCCCCCCCGCCGTGGACGACGCGGTGTTGCTCCTTGGTGAAGTACCGGGTGGTGTCGGCCAGGTGGATACTGTCCCTGGAGAACAGTTCGCCGGCGTCGTACCTGTCGAGGAGTTCCGCGCGGTAGTTCCTTGCGCCTTTCTCGTACGATTTCTGGATATTTCTCCCGGAGGGGGTGTAATAATGAGCGACCGTGAGGCGCACCACGGAGCCGTCCTGGAGGGGGAAGGGCCGCTGCACGAGACCCTTTCCGAAGGAGCGGCGTCCGACGACCAGTCCCCTGTCCCAGTCCTGCAAGGCCCCGGCGAGGATCTCGCTGGCGGAGGCCGAGGACTCGTCCTGGAGGATGACGACCCTTCCCTGCTGGAAGAGGCCGGCGGAGGTGGAATAAAAGGAGTCGCTCGCGCGGGCGTCTCTCCCGACGGTGTAGACGATCAGGCGGCGGGCGTCGAGGAGGTGGTCGGCCAGGGCGATGGCGGCCTCCATGTAGCCGCCCTGGTTATCCTGCAGGTCGATGACGAGGTCCTTCATGCCCTCTTCCTGCAGTTCCCTGACGGCCTTCTCGAACTCCTGGACGGTGGTGGCGGCGAAGCGGGCGAGGCGGATGTAGCCGACGGAGGGGGTGATCGCGTAGGCGGCGTCGATGCTGTGTATGGGGATCATGCCCCGTTTGATGTTGAACTCGATGACCTCTCCCCGGCGGTTCACGGTCACGCGCACGATGGTATTCCTCTCTCCCTTCAGGCGGGCGCGCACGCCGGCGTTCGTGAGATTGATCCCGACGACGTTCTCGCCGTCGATGGTCACGATGCGGTCGCCGGCGAGCAGCCCGACTTTCTCCGAGGGGCCGCCGTTAATGACGTCGACGACGATCAGGGTGTCGTTCGCGATATTAAACTGGATGCCGATGCCGAAGAAGCCCCCGTCCAGCGGTTCATTAGCCTCCCTGACCTCCTCCCGCGAGAGGTAGTGGGAGTGCGGGTCAAGCGCCTCGAGCAGCCTGACGATGGCGGTAGAGGTCAAGCGCTCGACGTTCGCGGTGTCGACGTGGTAGCGGTTGACGATCCGGAGCAGTTGGCTAAACTTGATGGCCTGTTCATCGATTTCCGTTTGCGCGTTCGCGCAGTTCCATGTCAGGAGGGTAATTACGAGGAGGTATATCCATCGCGCGTGTTTCATGGTGCTTTAATTTTAGCTGTTAACGGGGGCAAATGTAGTGATCCTTCGCGGGATCGCGGGTGTTCGCGCCACTTTTTTCGGGGAAGGGGATTACTTCGCGAGGCCCTTCAACGCGCGGATTTCCTCGGGCCACAGCGTCGGGTCGGGCGTTTCGAGGATGAGCGGGATATTGTCGAAGCGCTCGTCGCGGACGATCCACTTGAAAGGCTCCATGCCGATCTCCCCCTTCCCGATGCTCTCGTGTCGATCCGCGCGCGAGCCTGCTTTCTTCTTGGCGTCGTTCATGTGGACGCCGCGCAGGTACTTGAACCCCACGACGTCGTCGAAGCGCTTGAAGACCTTCTCGAAGCCTTCCGGCGCGGAGATGTCGTGGCCGGCGGCGAAGGCGTGGCAGGTGTCGATGCAGACGCCGACGCGGCTTTTGTCCTCCACGCGATCGATGATGTGGGCGATCTGTTCGAAGGTGTAGCCGAGGTTTGACCCCTGCCCGGCGGTGTTCTCGATGACGGCGCACACGCCGCGCGTCTGCTCCAGCGCCCGGTTGATCGAGACGGCGACGCGGAGGAGGCTGTCGTCTTCCGAGATCTCCCCGAGGGTGCTCCCCGGGTGGAAGTTGAGGCGATCCAGCCCCAACTGTTCGCAGCGGCGCAACTCGTCGAGGAAGGCGGCGCGGGACTTCTTGAGGCCTTCCGCGTCGGGGTGTCCCAGGTTGATGAGGTAGCTGTCGTGCGGCAATATCTGGCGCGGCGCGTAACCGCACTCCTCGCAGCGTTCCTTGAAGAGGGCGATCCCCCGCGCGGTCAGCGGGGGGGCGACCCATTGTCGTTGGTTTTTCGTGAAGAAGGCGAAGGCCGTGGCCCCGATCTCCCGCGCGTTGAGGGGCGCGTTTTCCACGCCTCCTGCCGCGCTCACGTGTGCTCCGATGTATTTCATGTCAGGCGGTATTTACGGGTTACTTTCTGTCATTGCCCGGTGGATCTTCACCGTCTCCGCGGCCTCCTTCACGTCGTGCACGCGGAGGATGGAGGCCCCTTTGAGGAGGGCGATCGCGTTGAGCGCTGTCGTGGCGTTCAGGGCGTCGCGCGGCGCCACGTCGAGCACCTTGCACGCCATGCTCTTCCGCGAGAGGCCCGCGAGCACCGGGTAGCCGAGGTCGACCAGCGAATCGAGGCGCGCCAGGAGGCGGTAGTTGTGGGCGACCGTCTTCCCGAACCCGAAACCGGGGTCGATGATGACCTGCACGAGGCCCGTCGCCTCGAGTCGCGCGGCCCGCGCGCCCAGGAAGTCGCGCACTTCCCGGACGACGTCGTCGTAGCGCGGCGCCTGTTGCATGTCGCGGGGCGTGCCTTGCGCGTGACACAATATATAAGGTAAGCCCAGGCGTTCGACGGTCTCGAACATCTCGCCGTCCATGGCGCCTCCCGATATATCGTTGACGATAACCGGCCCGAGGCAGCGGCATATCTCGCGGACAACGCTCGCGCGGAAGGTGTCCACGGAGACCGGCACGCGGGGGTGGTACTTGCGGATCAGCTCCACGGCAAAGCCCGCGCGCCCGATCTCCTCCTCCTCGCTCGCGGCCACGGAACCGGGGCGGGTGGAGCAAGCGCCCACGTCGATGATCGCGGCCCCTTGCTCGACGATCTCGTTGACGCGGGCGATGATTTGCGTCTCGCTGACGTACTTTCCCCCGTCGTGAAACGAGTCGTCCGTCACGTTCAGGATGCCCATCACGACCGGCGCGTCGAGGGAAATCCGCTGGTTATCTATGTCTATAAACTTTTTCATATCCTGTTTTCAACTTCCGAAAATTGTCTCTACTTTTACCCATCAAAATTAGAATTAGTTTTTCATGTTTCCGTCATCAAACCCAAATAGAGATGCAAGATACTACCCAACAGTATGACCGCGTGATGCATGTTTGCCAAGACGTCTTCGCCAGGAAGATGGACGACTACGGCGCCTCCTGGCGCGTCATGCGTCCCTCGTCGATCACCGACCAGTTGTACATGAAAGCCCTCCGCGTCCGGAGCATCGAGAAAAAAGGAATCGCGAAGATCAACGAGGGTGCCGCGCCGGAGTTCATCGGAATCGTCAACTACGCCATCATGGGACTCGTGCAACTCGAACACGAGGAGCACGTCCCCTTCACCCGCGACGAGATCATGAACCTCTACAGCGGCTACGCGCGAAAAGCAAAAGCGCTGATGATCGACAAAAACCACGACTACGACGAGGCCTGGAGACACATGCGCGCGACCTCCTACACCGACCTGATCCTGATGAAAATCCACCGGGTAAAACAAATCGAAGACCATCGCGGCGCCACCACCGTCTCCGAGGGAATCGACGCCAACTACCTCGACATGATCAACTACGCCGTCTTTGCCCTCGTGCGCCTGCTCGAAACCTCTCCCACCTCAAATTGACCCGCCATGTCCCTCGCTCGTAACTTCTGCCGGCTGCTCCTCGCCGTCGTCCTCGTCTACTCCGGATTCGTCAAGGGCGTCGACCCCCTCGGATCCATGTACAAGTTCATCGAATACGCCCGCGCCGCCGGGATCAACGGGATCGACGGCCTGGCGCTCCTCGCCGCCTTCCTCCTCTCCCTGCTCGAATTCCTGACAGGCATAGCCCTGCTCTTCAACCTCCGGACGCGCCTCGCGACCCGCCTCGCGCTACTCCTCATGCTCTTCTTCACCCCCTTCACCCTCTTCACCGCCATCGTCCGACCGGTCAGCGACTGCGGGTGCTTCGGCGACGCCCTGCCGCTTACACCGTGGCAATCCTTCGCGAAAAACCTCGTCCTCCTGGCCCTCGCCCTCCTCGCGCACGCGCGGAGAAAACGATTCGCCTCCCCGCTCCCCGCCGCCAGGCAACTCGCGGCGCTCCTCCTCGCGGCCATCGCCATGACCGCCGTCTCCCTCCGCGGGTACCTCGACCTCCCCCTCATCGACTTCCGCCCCTACGCCGAGGGAAAAAACATCGCCGCGCAGATGCAACCCACCGCGACCGACGGCGGGGCCTACAGCGTCGCGCTCTACTACAAAAACAAAAAAACCGGCGAGATCAAGGCATTCACCGAGGAAGACTACCCCTGGCAAGACGACGCATGGACACACGAGCGCACCGAAAGAACGCGCCTCCAGGCCATCGCCCCGCCCGCCATCCGAGACTTCTCCATCGAAAACGCCGCCGGGGAAGACGTCACCGGCGACATCCTCGAGGCCGACGAGTACGTGCTACTCATCGCCGCCCGCCGCCTCGACCGGGTCACCCGCGAAACACAAGCCAGGATCAACCGACTCGCCTACCACGCGCGACGCCGCGGCTACCGCGTCATCGGACTAACCTCCGCCACCACCACCGACATCAACGACTTCTCCAAGCAATATCGCCCCCCCTACGACCTCTGCACCGTCGACGACGCGCAGCTAAAAACCATGATCCGCTCCAACCCCGGCATCCTCCTCCTACACCGCGGCGTCATCATCGCCAAAAGATCGAGACAAAACATACCCGAGGTCAGCGACCTCCAAGGAGCAGACCTCCTCCCCTACCTCCTCGAGAGCCAACGGACGCGGCGAGACAACCTCCTCGTCACATCCCTCGCCCTCGCCCTCCTCGCCGCGTACCTCCTCCTGCGCCCCGCCCGGGCAAGACGCCGCGACGCCTACCGTAACATTTAATAATAACCCCTAATACCAAAAACATGAGAAAGAAAATCGTAGCTGGAAACTGGAAAATGAACAAAACCTACCAGGAAGGCCTCTCCCTCGCGAGAGAAATCAACGACTACCTACGCTACAAGGAACACCCCGGAGACGCCCTCGTCATCCTCGCCCCCCCCTTCATCCACCTCGCCAAGATCGCCCGCGACATCACCGAGCCAAACCTCGGCGTCGCCGCCCAGGACTGCTCCGCCGAGGTCTCCGGGGCCTACACCGGCGAAGTATCCGCCGCCATGATCGCCTCCGCCGGCGCCCGGCACGTCATCATCGGACACTCCGAGCGAAGACAATACCACGGCGAGACCGGCCCCCTCCTCGCCAGGAAAGTCGCCAGGGCCATCGACAACAACCTCGGCGTCATCTTCTGCGTCGGCGAAACACTCGACCAGAGAAACGCCAACGCACACCTCGACGTCGTCGCCAACCAGCTCGCCGAAGGCCTCGCCGCCGTCCCCGCCGACCGCTTCCCCTCCATCGTCATCGCCTACGAACCCGTCTGGGCCATCGGCACCGGCGTCACCGCCACCCCCGCCCAGGCCCAGGAAATGCACGCCTTCCTCCGCTCCGTCATCGCCCGCGACCGCGGCAACGACCTCGCCTCCGCCACCTCCATCCTCTACGGGGGAAGCTGCTCGCCCGCCAACGCCCGCGAACTATTCGCCTGTCCCGACGTCGACGGCGGACTCGTCGGAGGGGCCTCCCTCAAAGCGCCCGACTTTTTCGAGATCATCCAGGCGACGGCCCGGAGATAAATCATCCCCCGCCATTCCCTCCTCGAAACGCCGCAAAATCGCGTCCGAGTCGCGCACCGCCCGCTTGTACCACGCCAGGAGCACCTCCTGGCGTTCCCTTTCCCCCAACCGCCACGCCACCCCATCCCGCCGCGCCCGCTGCACGACGCTATACAACAACAACGCCGCGCACACCCCCGCGTTATAACTCTCCATGAAACCGTACACCGGCACCTTCACCCGCTCGTCGGCCAGCGCCAACGCCTCCGCCGACAACCCCGTCGCCTCCGTGCCAACCAAAAAAGCCACCTTCCCCCTCCTCGCGTCCAGATCGTCAACCATCGACTCGCGCTCCCCCGGCGTCGCCGCCACGATCCTGAAACCCTCCCCCCTCAACACCTCCGCGGCCCTCACCACGCCACCCTCCTCCCGCGAGTAACGATGCACCGACAGCCACGCGCCGGCCCCCATCGACACCCCGGGGTCTTCCCGGAACGGGTACTTCCCCTCCACCACGTGCACGTGCTGCACACCCAGGCAATCGCACGTCCGCAGGATCGCGCTACAATTCCTCGACTGGTACATGTCCTCCAGCAACACCGTCGCGTACCCCGTCCGCTCCTCGATCAACCGCTCGAACAGCGCCCTCCGCTCCCCCGACACGAACTCTCTCAGATACTCTATCCTTTTATCCATATCATCCACTATTGATTTCACCCGCGAAAATAGAAAAAACCCGCCCCCACCACCAGCAACCAACGCGAAACAGAACGCGCCGCCGACCATAAAAGTCGCGACGCGCCGCCACGACAACAAGCCCGCTATCTCGACAAATCCGCGAACCGCAACGAGATTTCCGTCGCGGTCTCCATCACCGGTTGAACCCGCCTCGCGAATTGCAGCGCGGTTCATACCGTTGGTTGAACCCGCCTCGTAAATTGCAGCGCGGTTCATACCGTTGGTTGAACCCGTCTCGTAAATTGCAAGGCAATTCATACCGTTGGTTGAACCCGTCTCGTAAATTGCAAGGCGGTTCATACCATTGGTTGAACCCGTCTCGTAAATTTCAGCGCGGTTTATACCATTGGTTGAACCCGTCTCGCGAATTGCAGCGCGGTTCATACCATTGGTTGAACCCGTCTCGCGAATTGCAGCGCGGTTCATACCGTTGGTTGAACCCTCGCCGCGAATTGCAGCGCGGTTTCCACCAGGTGGTGGAACCGCGACGGAAATGGCGGTAAGGGTTGACAGGGGGAGAGGGAGGGTGAAAAAAAATCGTTGGGGGCGCGGGAGGGAGGGCGATGACGGGAACGGAGCGGGCGGGCGGGTAAGAAGGGAGGGGGGAAGGGGAAATAAAAAAAGGAGGTAACGCGCGGGGCGGGCGTTACCTCCAAATGGATTCGAGGCGGGCGACACTACTCGAAGAGGGCGGCGACCCGCTTGCCGAGTTCCTCGCCGCGGAGGTCGATGGCGATGACGCGTCCTTCCTTGTCGAGGAGGAGCGTGCGGGGGATGCCGGTCACGTTGTAGCGCGCGGCGACGGGGCATTTCCATCCGGCGAGGGAGGAGCCGTGTACCCAGTCGAGGCCGTGTTGTTTGATGGCGGCGATCCAGCGGTCGGCCTTGTCGTCGAGCGACACGCCGAAGATTTCGAAGCCCTTGTCGCGGTATTTTTCGTAGACGGCCTTGACGTTGGGGACCTCGGCGATGCACGGGCCGCACCAGGAAGCCCAGAAGTCCACGAGGACGTAGCGTCCGCGGAGGGAGGAGAGTTTGACGGGGGAGCCGTCGGGGGAGGGTAGCTCGATCTCTGGGGCGAGGCCGCCGATGTTCACTTGTTTGAGGCCTTCGACGATTTTTCCGAGGCGTCGGCCGGGGATGGAATTCTTGACGCGGGGGGTGAGGCGCTGGTAGTATTGCTCGACCTCCCGGAAGGGAAATTCTTTGACGGCGACGTTGAGGATGAGGAAGACGGAGGCGTGGTAGCCGGCGGTCGTGTCGAGGAAGTTGTGGATTTGCTTGTCCAGCTCGGCCTTGATGGTCTCGACGCTACGGTAGGTGGAGTCGAGTTTGAGGGAGTCGTCTTTGACTTGCATCATCATCAACATGCCGCCGAGGGTCATGAAGTTTTTGGTGATGACGAGGTTATTTCCTTCCTCGAGGATTTGTTGTTCGATGCTCCCGGCGACGGTGATTGCCGGGACTTCCTTGCCGGTGCGGGAGTTCACTTTATTGGTGATGGTGACGGTGATGGGGACGTCGTCGATGATGATTTCTTTTTTGGCGGGGCCCGCGGCGAGTTTCCATCTTTCGATGTTTTTCGTTTTTCCCTCGAAGCGGAAGGCGCCGGCGCGGACGGCGGCGGAGTCGACGGTTTGGAAGCTGTCGATCTCGATTTCTTTTTGGAGGTAGACGAGGTTGTCGTCGCCGTTTTCCCATGTTCCGGTGATGAGGTAGTCGCGTCCGGGGGTGCAGGCGGCGAGGGCGCAGAGGCAAAGTATCGCGATAAGGTTTTTCATGGTTTTTTGGTGTTTACTTGGTTTCTTCTTTTGATTCGAGCAGTTTGCCGAAGATTTTAGCGACGCGCTCTTTCCTGATGTTGTCTCTTCTTTCGAATTCTTCGCGGGCGGCGCGGGCGGCGTCTCGTTGTCCGAGTTTGTCGTTGGCGGCGGCGATGAGGTCGTAGTAATTGTGGGCGAACTCGACCTGTGGGGGCTGGCGTTCCTGCAGGATGTTTAGCTCGGCGAGGGCCGATCGGAGGAGTTTTTTGTCGCGCGCGCGTTCGAGGAGCAGTCGATAGGTGTCCGCGAGGAAGGAGTTCTGGTAGCGGAGGAGTCCGAGTTCGCGGGAGGCCCGGAGGAGGTCGTTTGCCTCTTGGAGGTTGCCTGCGAGGAGGAGGTCGTTGACCCGGAGCTTGGCTATGCAGGAGGGGAATTCGCGGACGGCGTGCTTGGAGAGGAGGTCTTTCAGCAGCGTTTCGCGTTCCTGCATCATCGCGAGGGTGTCTGGGTTGGTGGACGCGCGGGTGACGCGGACGATCTCGTCGACGGCTTGTTGCATTCCGGAGAGCAGTTGTGCCTCGATGGCGTATCGGTCGCCCCCGAAGCGCGTGCGCGAGCTACGGTTGCTTATCACGAACTTGTAGTGTTCGGAGTAGGGGTCTTTGACTTGCTTGCCGGCGACGCGCCAGACTTCTTCCTCGTTGAGGCGTTCCGGCGGGATGGTGGTGAGGAAGTCTCGCGCGATCTCGTTGACGGCGGCGGTTTGCGCGGCGCCGTTGAGGGCGTCGATGTAGGCGGCGACGGTCTGGAGGTCGCGGGCGCCGGCCTCGTAGCGGGCGCGGGCGGAGAAGAGGGTGTTTCCTTCGAGGGCAGCTTTCATGCCGTTGACGAGCGCGTCGGCTTCCTGGTAGCCTGCCATCTGGTGGACGACTTTCCCGTCGGCGTCGATGAGCAGGAGGGTGGGGTAGCCGATGATGTTTTCCTTGTATTTTTCATTTAGCATTTTGCCGTCGCCTTTCTCCATGTCGTATTTGACGTTGATGAAGTTGGCGTTGAAGAATTCCCCGACTTTTTCCTGCGGGAAGATGTTTTCGGATAATCCCTTGCAGGGGCCGCACCAGACCGTGTAGCAGTCCATGAAGATGAGGCGGTTTTGGGCTTTTGCCTGTTGCAAGATTTGTTGCCACGGCTCGTTGGCCGCGAATTGGATTCCTTTCCCGGCGTCCTCTTGCGCGGACAGGGTGAGGAGTGATCCCGCGAATAGGAGGGATAGCGTTGCTCGTAGATTCATGTGATTTTGTTTTAAGATGAAGCCCGGACGACCGTCGCGCGATCGCCCGGGCGGATTATTGTTAGCTGAGGTCTTTCAACTCGATGTTGAAGTGCTCTTTGAAATAGTCTTTGACGAGTTGGATCTTCGTCCGCATTCTCGTGATGACTTCCTCGACGGGTCTGTCGCCGAAGGTTGCAGCGGGCAGGCTCCTCAGGTAGTCGAAGAATGCCTCTTTCTGGGCAGCGGTCTTCGAGATGATGAAGTTGACGTAGTCGCCGAAGTCCTGGCCGATGGTGCCACAGTAGATGAGGAATATGTAGCCGTATGGATCCCCGTAGTTGGTGATGCCTCTAAGTCCCAACCGGCCCATTTTGAGGATGCCGGAACGATACCACTGGTGAACTGTCGAGGTGGGGCCCGTGTAGCCGTCCGGGTAGACGAATCCCTCCGGCGTGCTACTCCACCAGTAGGCAAGATCTCCCAAGTCTCCAGCCCAGTAGACAGTCGAGAACGCCGTGCCTCCATCTGCCTCCGCGATGGCAGCAAAGGCGTCGGGGCGAGGCCAAAGATTGGAGTTGACCATCATTCTTTCGATGAAAAGGGAGATGAAATCCTCTTTCAGGGAGGTCGAGGTGGGGTCAAAGTCCTTGCTCACGTGGCTTAAGATAAGGGCATTTCTGGTGACGTGTCCGACGATGCTTTTCCAGCGCGTGAGGTCTGTCCCGGCGACCATGTCGTCATCGTAGTAGGAATGCTTCAGGGAGTCGACCAGCAGGATGTTTGCCTGCAGGTATTTCTTGATAAAGCCTTCCGGGAACAGGGAGAAGACCTTATCCTCGATGAAGTCGAGCATGGGGATCACGTATTCCGGGTCGGCCTTCGTGTAGGGCATGCCCGAAAGATTCTCCGTCCAGTTGTAGGAGAGGTCGCTGTCCTTAAACTCGTATCGGAAGACGAGGCTGTACTTGTCCTGCATCTCCTTGATCCGTCGTGCCACGGCTCCCTCCGTGTCCAATTCCTCGTTCGCGAACACCGATACCGGTCCGCTGGGGTCGCTGCGGTCACACGCTACCGTCCACGGGAGGACGAGCAGCATGATGATGATGTATTTTTTCATGTCTGATCGTTTTACAAGTTAATTCGTTGGTTGGGGATCCTCCGGTCTCACCGGGCGTATGTTGGGCTGCAGCCTGCCGCCGTTGAAATCTCGTTCCTTCAGGGGGAAGTTGAGCACGTATGCCCCGTCGCCCTGGGCCAGCGAGTAGGAAGTAGTTCTCCACTTGTGGGTGACTGCCGGTTGGTTGGTGCGACGCATGTCCCACCAGCGGTGCAGTTCCTCGAAGCATAGCTCCCTGCGGCGTTCCTGCCAGATAAACTCGACGAGCGCCTGGGGCGCGGCAAAGGTCGTCGCGGTGAGTTCCTCGGCGGTGCCGGCGTAGGGCGCGATGCGGGTGGAGCGCAGGTCGTTCAACATCGAGATGGCTTTGGTGATGTCGCTGCCGGTGTTCCTGCGGGCGTAGGCTTCGGCGAGCGTGATGTATATCTCGCCGGTGCGGAAGGCCATCGAGCCGACGAGGTGTCCGTCTGTCGGGTCGTACTTCAGCGAGACGTAATTGTAGCGTCCGCTTGGCGAGACGGTGTAATTGCCTTTGGGAGGCATGAACCAGTAGACCGGTCGCCGGTCTCCGGTGACCGCGGTGATGACCTGGGCCGTGGAGCGCGTGACGGTGAAATTGTATTGGCCGATAAGCGTCTTCTTCATCTCCTCTTCCGATTGGATGATTTCCCTGTACACCGTGCCCCCCGCGTTTTTGTCTAACGGCGAGGAGACCCTCCAGTAGATGGAGCTGTTACCCATGCCGGAGATGTAGCCGTTATAGGTGTAAGCGATGGACGAGGGGCCGAAGACCCACACGAGTTCCTTGTTGTCGTTGTTGTAGAAATTGATCACGACATTGTCCCTGCTCTGCAGCGTGGAGGCCGTGGCGCGGTATTGCGTCGTGATGTCGTACAGGGGGTGCGCGGCGCCGTAGGTCGCGAGAAACTCTTCGCCGTACCGGATCGCCTTGTCCCAGTCCTCCATGTAGAGGGCGGCGCGGGCGGCAAGGATCAGGGCGGCCTTGTGGTTGATCTCGTAGATGTTCGTGATCGATTTTCCCTTGAGGTTGCTCAGGGCGGCCTCGACGTCATCCGTGATCAACTTCCACACCTCTGCCGTCGTGGAGCGGGCGAACGTGGTAGTTACCGGTCCGGAGGTGAGCTTGATGGGCACGCATGGATCGTCGGGCGCCGACTGCCCGTAGGGCTTCGCGTAGAGGTTGGCCAGCATCAGGTAGGCAAACGCCCGCGTGAAGGAGGCCTGTCCGATGAGTATTTCCTTTTCCTCGGCAGTTCCCTCGGAGGTCTCCGCGGCCTCGAGGCACACGTTTGCCGTCAGCGCCTGGCTGTAGAGGTAGCCGTAGGCGTTATCGCTCAAGATCGAGTTCTCGACCTCGTCGGCCCAGCGGTAGGCGTCGAAGAAGGTGGCGAAGCGGGAGTCTTCCTTGATCGACCAGTTCCGGCCGGCGGTGCCTTCCTCCGCGAGGAAGTTGCCGTCGAAGAACTCCACGTCGTCTGTCATGTAGATAACGAACAGGTAGTTTGCCAGCAGGTTTTTGAAGTATGCATCCCCCTGGAGAATCTCCTTGTACTCCCTCGTGGTCGAGGGGATGATCAGATCCTGCGCGGAACGCTCCAGGAAGTCGCTGCAACCGGTGAGGATCAAGCACGGGATTAAAAGTTTGTATAATGTTCTCATGTCTTTAAGGATTAAAAGGTGATGCTCGCGCTAAACGTGAACGTTTTCGGCAGCGAGGCGTTGGAGTTCGCGCCCTTTTGGGGGTCGCGTCCGTGCCATCTTTTGTCGGCGATCAGGAAGAGGTTCGTGGTCTCGAAGGTGAAGAGCACGGAGGAGAGCCTTAACTTCTTCAGGAGTTCGTCGTCAAACATGTAGCTCAGGTTGATGTTATTCATGCGCAGGTGATCCGTCGAAGCCGTGCGCGCGCTTGAACTGTCGTAAAGCAACGTCCCGCTTCGTTCAATGAGGCTGAGGGAGACGGCGCGGCGCGGTATACTTTCGTAGGTGGAGGCGTCGTACAGCGCGGGGATATTGGTATGCTCCTCGTCGCCCGGTTGTTTCCAGCGGTCGTTGAGTTCCTTGGTGATGTTAAACGCCGGGTCGTACACGCGTTGGTAGCTTCCGTAGTAGCTGTAAATGTTCGGCAGTCGTTTCACGCCGCCCAGCGCGTAGGTGAGCCTGCTTTTGAGGCGGAAACCCTTGTATCGGAGGCTCAGCTGGAGGCTACCCGTGTGCGGGGACTCGAGCAGTCCGGACTTCACGAGTCCGGCTTCCTGCTCGTAGATCGAGAAGTTCGGGGTGACCTCGTCGTAGCGGTTGACGTACGTGGACTCGCCGTACATGTCGTAGAAGAGCGGCAGTCCCGTGTCGTGATCCAGGCCGGCGAAGTGATAGGAATAGAGCGTCCCGATGGTCTCGCCAACGACCAGCGCGTTTCCGGCGAGCTTATCGGAGAGCGTGATCTCTTTCATGTCATTCGCCTTTGTCAGCTTGTTCCTGTTGAAAGAGTAGATCACTCCCAGGCCCACTTCCCAGTCTTTTTCCCGGATCACGGAACCCGTGACGTTGGCCTCGAAACCGCTATTGCTCATCCCTCCCCCGTTGATCTTGAATGTCCGGGAGCCGTTGACCTGCGCGATGTCCTTGTTCATGATGAGGTCGCTGGTCATCTTCTTGTAGAGGTCGAACGTCCCGGAGAAGCGTCCTTCCCACAGGGCGACGTCCAGACCCGCGTTATAGCTTTCCGTCTTTTCCCAGCGCAGGTCCGGGTTGGGGTAATAGCGGACGGAGGACTCGCGCATGCGGATGTCGGGATTCAGTTTACCGATCGTCGAGACGAGGTCGGGGGAGGTATTCTTGTCGACATTCCCTTGCAGCCCGAACGACGCGCGCAGGGCCAGGTAGCTGACGGCAGTTTCCTTCAGGAAGGTCTCCTCGGTGATGTTATACTTGCCGCCGATCGACCACACGGGCAGGAAGCGGTACTCCGGGTTCTCGCCGAACTGGTTGGAGCCGTCGGCCCGGATATTGAAACTGGCGATCAACTTATTCTTGAAGGAGTAGGAGGCCAGCCCGATCCACGACACGTAGTTCTTCGTGTTATCGACGATCGTTGGCTTGAGCAGGTTGCTGTTCCGGTAGCGCGTCCAGTTCTGATCGGTCATCAGGGGATCGACGAACTGTCCCACCTTGTACCAGCCGTAAGCCGTGCTCCCGAAGCCGTTCGTGACGACGCTGCGGATTTCAGAGATGGCTTGCGCGCTCACCACGTGGTCGTCGTTGAAGCGCCGGTTAAACCCGAGTTTATTTTGCACCGTGTAGGCGGTTTGTTCCGAATTGTTGTGCGCGTACATCCCGCCGAAGGGGAGCATGGAGGAGTTTTCCTCGTCCGAGTTCTCCTCGGCCCACCCGTAGACGTAGCCCCTCACCCTCGAGACGGCGTCGGAGAACTCGGTGGCCCAGCTGGTGCTGTTGGTCTGCGTGTGCGCGATCGACCCCCCGAACTCGTAGCGGAAGCCGTTCCAGACGTCCCATTGCAGGTCGAGTTTCGCGGTCGTGGCGGACACCTTGCCGCTTTGCCCCGTGTTTTCGAGTTCAAAGAGGATGTTCTTGGTATACGGCCCCCGGTCGGACACCGACGTGGCGTCCACGTCATAGAAATAGTAGCTGCCGTCGGCGTTGAAGGCGGGAATGGTGCGCGAGGTGGTATACGCGAAGTTGTCCGGGTTGAGGGACGAGTGAAACCCCTGGTTCTCGGTCATCGAGGTGTTCAGTTGCAGGTTGACGAAGAGCTTCTCGAAGGGCCGCGCGTTCAGTTTCAGCATGGCCGTGTACCTCTTGCTGACGCTCTTTTTGGGGGTGCCCTCGTTCTGGGTGTATCCCAGCGAGCCGTAGTAGGTGGCATGTTCGTTACCACCGCTCATGCTCACCGTGTGGTTGTGGCTGACGGCGTCGCGGAACAGCAGGTCGTACCAGTCCGTGTTTCGCTCGGCCATCTCCTTGACGCCTCGCTCGAACTCCTCGTAGGTGATGTCCTTGTTCATGTACCCGTAGTACAGCCCCTCGTAGCCGAGGTTCTTCGGGAAGCGAAGATAGAGCAGGTTCGCCTCGATAATATCCTGCGACAACTTGATGCGCTCGGCAGCGTTCATCAGGTAGAGCGCGCCGTAAGACTCCCGCAGGCTCAACGTGGCGTTGCCGTTATAAGAGATCCTGGGTTTGCCCGCGCGTCCTTTCTTGGTAGCGATCACGATCACCCCGTTAGCGGCCTGCACCCCGTAGATAGCGGCGGCGGCGGCGTCCTTCAGCACGTTGATCGACTCGATATCCTGCGGGTTAATGCCCGCGATCGCGTTACCGATCAAGTACGTCGCGTCGTCGCCGTTCATGTCCAGGTTGCCGATAGCCCCCAGGCTCTGCACCGTCGCCGGGTCATCCAGGATCACGCCGTCCAGCACCCACAGCGGCGCCTTGTTGCCCAGGATCGACGAGGTGCCGCGAATACGAATCTTCGGCGTCGCGCTCGGTTCGCCGGAATTGAGCGTCACCGCCATGCCGGCGATGGCCCCCTCGAGCATCTGGCTGATCGAAAACCGCGCGCCTTGCATCACTTCCGCCGCCTCGATCTTCACCGCCGAGCCGGTCAACTCGTGCCGCGAGATATTCTGGTAACCCGTGACGATCACGTCATCCAGGTGCAGGAGATCCTCCTCCAGCACGATCAACCAGTCGCCGCTCGCCGGCCGTTCTTTCAGCGAGAGCGCGCGGCCCTTCATCCCGATAAAGGTGACAAGCAACTCCTGCGCCCCCTCCGGGAGCAGGATGCGGAAGCGACCCTCGCCGTCCGTGATCGTCCCCACCGTCGTCCCTTTCACCTGCACCGTGGTCCCGGGAAGCGGCTTCCCGTCCATGCCCACTACCTTCCCCGCGACATACGCCCGCTGCGCTTGCTGCTGACGGGTAGGGTTGTTCAACTTCGGGGAAATCACGATGATCTCCTCCTCCACCAGAAACCACAAGTGGGTCTTCTCCAGGCAAGCGGTCAGGACATCGGACAACTCCATGTTCTCGGCCTTCACCGACACCCGTTCCATCCCGCTCAGCTCGTTGCTGCTGTACACGAACTCGTACCCCGTCAGCCTGGTGATCTGCCGGAACACTTCCTGGAGCGTCGCGTTTTTCATCTCCATGTTCAAGCGCACCTGCGCGCGGGCCGTGGCGTTCACCGTCGAAAGGATCAACAGGAACGCTACAAACAAAACTTTCTTGACTAAACTGCATCTTCGATACGCGTGGGGTGCAGCCCCACCGCCGTAACCTCGACATTCTTTCATAGATTTGCGTGTTATTGATTAATACTGGGCCGCGCTGCCGCGACCTATCTTCATTTTCATTCTTTCTCGACAAACAGCGTCCGACCGCTCAAGTTGAAATGCACCCGCGCGGCAAGCTCCAGCAAGTGCAACACCTTGTCAATATCCTCGTACTTGGGCAAATTACCCGTGTAACGAATCTCCTTCAACGACGGGTAACGGATATAAACATTGATGTCATACCAGCGCTCCAGCTTACCCAGCACCTCCTCCAGCAACTCGTCGTTGAACACGAACCGACGCTCCCTCCAGGCAATATAAGGAGTCACGTCCACCTGACGCACGCTCCACCCCCTCCCGTCCCACGTCAACTGCTCTCCCGGCAGGATCGCCACGCTCTCCGTCCCGCAATCCACCGTCACCCGACCGGCCAACAGCGTCGCCTGCAACGTCTCGTTCGGGTAAGCCTTCAGGTTAAACGAAGTCCCCAGCACCCGCACCCGCGCCCGCTCGTTCACCACGACGAACGGACGGCCCTCCTGACGCGTCACGTCGAAAAAAGCCTCCCCCTCCAGCTCCACCCTCCGTTCCTCACCCTCGAAGCGACTCGGGTAGCGAATCCGCGAATCCGCGTTCAGCGTGATCAACGTCCCGTCGGACAACTCCAGACGGTACTCCCCGCCGCGCGGCACCTCCAGCGCGTGCCACGTCGCCCCCTCGCTCGTCTCCCTGTACAGCAACCGGGCGTCGTTCTCCCGCGTCACGCCCTCCGGCAACATCCCCGTCGAATCACCCCCTGCCCCCAACACCAGCGACTGCCCGTCCTCCAGGATCAACCGCGCCTTGTACGTCCCCGGAAGCACCTCCGTCGCCGTCGCCATCACCCTCGCCTCCCGCGGTTCCCCGCGGATCAACCACGCCGCGCCCGCGACCACCGCGACTACCGCCGCCGCCGCTGCCCACCGCCCCACTCGCCTCCTCGCGCGCCGCGCCGGATCCACCCGCCGCCAGTCCTTCCGCGAATCGAAGCGCCCGTACGCGAGCAGGTTTTCCCGTCGGAACGACTCCTCGCGCAGCGCCTCGAAGAATTTCCTGTTCTCCTCGCGCGCGTTCAGCCACCGTTCCAGTTCTTCCTGCCGGTCGCCCAGCTCCCCTTTCATTGCCGCGGCGATCAGCTCGACGATCCGTTCCCGCGTGAAACAATCACTTTCCATTATCTTTCTTCGTTCGTTAAACATGTTCCGGCCCCTCTCGACGCGCCGCGTGCGCCGGCGCCCCTTGTATTAGGCCTCGAACTATAAAACCGCTGACAAGGCCAAAAGGAGGACGCGGGAAAGAAAAAAAAATCACCCTCGCCCCTCGCCCTCTCTCCCTCGCGCCCTCTCTCCCCCCGCCCCCCTTCCATTGCTTGTCTCCCCCCCCTCGCGTTAACCATTGGCGCTATCGCGCTAATAATAAAAGCGTCCCGCGGGTTTTATCTACTGTTTCTACCTCCATTAGCAGGCGTCCCCGCGTGTTTTCGCGGAAGATTTCGCGTATAAGAATGTTAAATCGTACTCGAATTTTGCATGAAACTCGTGCGAGAAGGGGTAAATCGTTTCGCAGGCCGAAAAGTTACATCGTGTAACTACCAAGGATTAATTTCCCTGCGGCCTTGCTATGCGGTGTAACTACTAAGAGTTGAATTTCACGAACGGTCGTTACGCAGGGAAAAAGAAAAGGTGTACCGGGGGGTACACCTTTCATGGAGATGCGCGAGGGGGAGCGATTTACTCGGTGATCTTGAACGCGTCGAAGTCGACGCCCTTGCGCGCGTCGGAGGAGTAGATATGCAGCGTGAAGGCGGTCTTGGAGAGTCCGGTCAGCCTGTGGATGTGGTTTTCATAGTCTTCCACC
>JAIROI010000053.1 GCA_031257615.1 Odoribacteraceae bacterium | reverse complement strand
GATGATTAATTCGTGTTACTAACAAGTGATGCACCGGGGAGCGCTACCGCGACGGGAAACTCCCCGGATTTTTTATATCCTTGCTTTTTACCCCCCTATCTCCAAATCGGATTCTTTTTATACGCGGCAGCCTTAGGCAGCCGCGGACAAAAATGAGGCAGCTACGCGGCCAATCCCACTACGTTTCTCCGTTAATACAGTAGCCTTAGGCTACTGCCTACAAAGATTGGGCTGCTACGCAGCCCCGGCTTGGCAAGGGCATGGGTGATGCCGTACCTCAAAGGGCGCCGCCCATAAGGAATCTCGCTCGGCCGCAGGCAGGGAATCAAGGTATTGTCCGCACGTCCGGGTAGGGATGGATAGCACGAGTAGCAGTATATATAATGGTATTTTCATCGTTGTTGATGCAAATACTTCTGAAATACCTGACGCATGCTATCCTGAGTGCTTGGAGAGGTACTTGGGGTAAGAGATGGGGCTGACAATGGTTCCTTTTTGCTCGAGTTCTTCTAAATGTCCATAACCGACCCCGCACCCGAAAAGGACATTAAATGCCTTGCCCGTGTCTGCCCATACAAAGACGGATGCTGCAAACCTACAGATCTACAGTGCCTCGTTACCAGGGTACAACACGATATAAAAAGGACGACCGGCGTGCTGTTTGCCATAACTACTTTCTATGGCAGATATGCTTGTTCTTTTAATCGTTGGTGGCTGGTGATCCCGATAATAATCCGGGCCGTATTTCATCACCGTTTCTTTCGCTACCTTGAGCAGGAAGGTGTCTCGCTCGGCTGCGGGCAGGGAATCGAGGTGTTGGCCGCGTAGCCCGTGCGGTAGGGCTAACGCAAGCAAGAGGATGAATAGTTGGAGGGGCGCTTTCATTCTTTTGCGGGTGAACATGGCGGGGTGTTTAGCGCGGTTTCAAGACGGCGTCGAGGTAGTCCGTGACCTTTTGCATGAGGTGGACGCGGTGGCGCCCGGCGACGTTGTGCTCGGCGCGCGGGTAGGGGAAGTAGTCGACCTGTACGCCGGCCTCGATGCAGGCATGGAGGAAACGCAGGCTGTGCTGGAGGACGACGACAGGGTCTACCAGTCCCTGGCATATCAGCAGTTTCCCCTTCAGGTTCTTGGCCGCGGGGATAAGGCTCGTCAGGGCGTATCCCTCGGGATTCTCGTCCGGGGAGTCCATGTAGCGCTCGCCGTACATGACCTCGTACCATTGCCAGTCGATCACGGGGCCTCCGGCGACGGCGACCTTGTAGACCTCGGGGTGATTCGCGATGAGGGAGATGGTCATGAAACCGCCGTAGCTCCACCCGTGCAGGCCGATCCGGTCGGGGTCCACCCAGGGGTGGGATTTCAAGAAGTCTATGCCCTTCAGCTGGTCGGCCATCTCCTGTTGGCCGCAACGCCGGTGGATGATCTCCTCGAAGGCCTTTCCGCGGTTGGGCGTTCCGTGATTGTCCATGATGAAGACGACGTATCCTCGCTGTGCCATGTACATTTCCCAGAGGGAGAGGGAGGCTTTCCAGGTGTTTTTGACTAACTGTAGGTGGGGGCCACCGTAGACGTAGTGAATGACGGGGTAGGCGCGAGTGGAGTCGAAGTGGAGGGGTTTGACAAGGCGGTAGTAGAGGTCGGAGCCGTCGTCGGCCTTGATGGAGCCGAGGGAGACCTCGCCGGTGGCATAGCCCTCGAAGGGATTTTGGGCCTGCAGGAGGCGGCGCGTCTCCTTGCCGCTGGTGGCGACGAGGTTGATGACGCGGGGGGTGTTGACGTTGCTGTAGTTGTCGATGAAATGGGTGCAGGAGGCGTTCAGGCGCACCGCGTGCCATCCGGCGTCGGGGGTGAGGCGCGCGCGTTTCCCGGTTTTCATGTCGAGACGGAAAAGGTGTTCCTCGACGGGGCTGACCTCTGAGGAGAGGTAATAAAGGTGTCGCGCGGCCTTGTCCACGGCAACGAATTTCACGTCGGCTGCGACGGGAGTAAGGCGCTTGATCAGCTTCCCGCGCGCGTCGTGGAGGTAGAGGCTGAAGTAGCCGTCCCGGTTGTTGGTGGTGAAGATGAAGCGTTCGCCCTTCTCGTCGATGAAGTGCAGGGGGTGTTGCGGCTCCACGTAGGTCTTGGCCCGTTCCTCGAAGAGGGTGGCGAGGCGTTTTCCCGTAGAGGCGTCGTAGCTGTTCAGGCGCATGTGGTCTTGTCCGCGGTTGAGCACTTGCACGTAAAGGCGATCGGAGGTAGGCGACCAGGTGACGTTGGTCAGGTATTGCTCGTCCCCGAAGTCGTTCGCATCGAGGAAACAGGTCTGCCGGGAGTCGATGTTGTAGACGCCGATGGAGACGCGCTCGGAGTCGGTGCCGGCCATGGGATACTTGATCTCTCGGGCCGTTCCGGTGCGGGTCATGACGTCGAGGAGCGGGAAGACGCCCACGCGGCTCTCGTCCTTGCGGTAGAAGGCCAGGCGCTTGCCGTCCGGCGACCAGAAGATGCCGCCGTCGATACCAAACTCGTTGCGGCTTACCGTCTGGCCGTTCACGATGTTCTTGTCCTTATCGCTGGTGACCGGGAAGCTGTTTCCCTCCTCGTCCATGCAGTAGAGGTTGTTTTCAAGCGTGTAGGCGTAGCGCTTGGCCGCCTTGGAGTAGGTGAGGTTGGCCGCGCCGCGCGGGTAGGTGATCGTCGCCTGCAGCGATTTACTCTCCACGTCCACCCTGTACTCTTTGCCCTGGTGACGAAGGCATAGCACGCGGTCGTCCAACCAGGAAAATTCCGGGAAGCCGCGCAAGCGCGCGCCGAGCAGGCGGTTGACCTCCTCCACCGTCAGGATTTCTCGTTTCTCGCCCGCGGAGGCGCTCTCCCCCACCAGGGCTTCTCCCTCGATGTAGGTAAAGGCGTCGGTATCTCCCTGCCAAGCAATGAATCTTGTCTCGGGACGCAGGTGGTATCCCAGGATGGCCTCTTCCAGCGTGAAGAGCTTCTCTTGCGCTTGTAAGGTCGCGCTTGTCACGGTTAATAACACGATTAGCGTTTTTTTCATTATGATCTGTTTTTATCGTTCCACTTGAAAACTGTCCCCGTCTCGCAACACCGGGAATCGCTGGCGAAAGTCCCGCGCGGCGGCCATGTCCATCTCGACAAGCGCGACCTCGTCCTTCCATGAGTCTACTCCCCCCACCCGCTCGCCTTTGGGGGAGATGACCGCGGAGTCGCCCGCGTGCCGCGCACCGTGGCCGTCCGTCCCCACGCGGTTGACCCCTATCGCGTATGCCTGGTTTTCAATCGCGCGGGCCTTGAGCAACACTTGCCACGCCTCTCGCCGGCTCTCCGGCCAGTTGGCCACGTAAATGGCCGCGTCGTAGCCCGCGGTGTTTCGGCTCCACACCGGGAATCGCAGGTCGTAACAGATAAACGGGGCGATCTTGATTCCCTTGTAGAGCAGGATCACTTGCTCCCTGCCGGCAGCGAAGTGGCGATCTTCCCCTCCCATCGCAAAGCGGTGGCGCTTGTCGTAATGGCGCGCGTCGCCGTCGGGAAAGGTGGCCACCAGGCGATTGAAAAAGAGATCGCCGGCCCTGTAGACGGTCGACCCGACGAGCAACGCGTCGTATCTCGCCGACCATCCCAGCATCTTCCCGACGATCTCTTCGTAAAAGGAGGCGACCCGCACCTTCGCCTCCATCGAGAAGCCGGAAGCGAACAACTCCGGCAACACGATCAGCTCCGCGCCAGCGGCTTTCTCCAATCGCTCGTCGAAACGCTCCAGATTGGCAGGCACGTTCTCCCATTCCAGACGCGCCTGCACCAGGGCCGCGACAAGCTTGTCCGCCGGCAGCTTTTCTTCCATTAAAACAACTTGAAGCCCAGCGTCAGCGTGAAGGTGCGTTCCTTCTTGGCGTCGCCGCCGAAGTCTTTCAGGGCAAAGCCGTAGTCGCCGTCCAGGCAGAAGTGGCCCAGGTCCACGCCAGCGCCCACTTTCCCGCTCCAAATGGCCCCGTCGGACTGCACTTCAGCCGGAATGTCCTTCACTTTTAGCTTGCTTGTCTGGATCGAGACCTCAGGCCCGATAAAGCCGCGTACCTTCACCAGCTTGGCGTCAATGATGTAAATACCAAGCACCAGGGGAATGTCAACCGACGAGTACTTCAGGTTCTCCTTGATGGAAGTGGAGGATTCGGCCTCGCAGTTCTTGCGCGAGAACTCCAGGGCAGGCTCCAGATAGAGGCGCGCGAAGTCCAAGCGCAGGAAAGCGCCAGCCATGAAGCCGCCGTGCGATGTCATCTTGACATTCTCGATGTCTACTTTCGCGTTATTCCAACCAACGCGAACACCAAAGTCCGCTCCCTGGGCCATCGTTGTGGTCGCCAGGAAACCGAACGCGAGCAACAAAATAATCCTTTTCATAATCTACTGTTTTTGTTTATTCACCATATGAAAAATGCTCCGGGTAGCGCGGATTCGCGTCCCGGTACGTTGACATGATATAGCGCAAATCTTCATCGGGATCGTCCGAGGGATCGAAACGAGGCCCGAAGGTGCAGAACTTCTCCTTGTAATCGATCCGCCCCAGGTAGACCGGCACCCCGGCGCCGCGCGCCACCAGCAGGAATCCCTTCTTCCAGCGCTTCCGCCTCTTGCGACTACCCTCCGGGGTGATCGTGAGATACATCGTGTCGCGCTTGTTAAACTCCTCGACCAGCTTGCCCACCATGCGATTCTCCCGGTTGCCCCGGTCAACAGGAATCACCCGCATCGCCCGCAAAAGCAGGCCAAGGGGAAAGAAAAAGAACTCCTTCTTCACAAGGATGTAGCTCGGTACTCCCGCGCTCATGAAGGAGAGTTTCCCGAAAATGAAATCATATATAGAGGTGTGAGGCACCGAAATGATGACTGCCTTTTTGTCCGCGGGCAAGTCGCCTTTCAGCTTCCAGCCGCATAGTTTTAAAATCAATCGCGCGAGGTATTTCATCTAATCGTGTCTAAAATTCCGGACAAATGTAGGAGAAAATCCCCATACCACAGCGCGGGGCGCGCCGTTTCACGGAATAATCATCATGAATATTTGTAAACAAACAAAACTATCCATACCTTTGCCGGGCAAAAACAATAACAATCCTCACGGGGTATGACAAGAGGAGCCTCTCCCACCCCACGGTTTAAACTTAAAAGTAACATTAACATGTATGCTATTGTAGAGATTGCGGGACAGCAGTTCAAAGTGGAGAAAGACAGAAAAGTCTACGTCCACAGGCTTGACGCGGAAGAAGGCGCTCAAGTGAAGTTCGAAAAGGTTTACCTGCTCGATAACGAGGGCGAGGTAAGGGTGGGAACACCCACGGTGGAGGGCGCGTCGGTGTCCGCCAAGATACTGTCACACTTGAAAGGCGACAAGGTGATCGTCTTCAAGAAAAAGAGAAGAAAAGGATACGCCAAGAAAAAGGGACACCGTCAGTACCTGACGCAGATCCAAATCGAGGACATCAACGGGTAACATCATCACGTAACTTCTAAAATTAATATGATATGGCACATAAGAAAGGAGTCGGAAGTTCGAAGAACGGACGCGAATCGGAAAGCAAACGGTTAGGAGTAAAGATCTACGGCGGGCAGTTCGCCAAGGCCGGTAACATCATCGTTCGCCAGCGAGGCACCAGACACAACGCCGGCGCGAACGTGGGCATGGGTAGGGATCACACCCTCTTCGCGCTGGTCGACGGGAACGTGGTCTTCACGCGGAAACGGGACGACAAATCGTACGTCTCCATCGAGCAAGTTCCTCAAGATACTGCACCGGCTGCCGCGGAAGAATAGGCAAAGAGGAAACAAAAAACTCCCGGTCACGGATGGCTGGGAGTTTTTTTATCCCCACTCGTATAACCACATAACCCACGCGAAATATGCTAAGCCTTAAATTTATCCAGGAGAACCAGGACGCGGTCATCCGGAAACTCTCCATCAAGAACTTTGACGCGCGCGAACTGGTGGAGAAGATCGTCCGCCTCGACGACGAACGGAAGAATCTTCAAAAGGAGTCAGACGATAAGTTGGCCGAGATGAACACCCTGTCAAAACAGATCGGCGCCTTGATGAAAGCGGGAAAGAAGGAGGAAGTCGAAGAGATGAAGGCCCGAACCACCCGCCTGAAAGAGGCCATCGCCGCGCTCGGCGTCAAGCACAACAGCACGCTGGAGGAACTGAATGACCTGATCATCCGGCTACCCAACCTGCCGCACGACAGCGTCCCCCCGGGGAAAGGGGCCGAGGACAACGTGATCGTGCGGGTGAGCGACAACGTCCCGCTACACGAGGAAGGGCAAACGCCACACTGGGAATTGGCCCGGAAATACGACCTGATCGACTTCGAACTGGGCGTGAAGATCACCGGAGCAGGCTTCCCCGTCTACAAAGGGGCCGGGGCAAGGCTGCAACGCGCCCTGATCCATTTCTTCCTCGAGGAGAACACCCGGGCCGGATACGAGGAGATCATGCCCCCGCTCGCGGTCAACGAAGAGTCCGGCTTCGGCACCGGCCAACTGCCTGACAAGGAAGGACAGATGTATTACGTGACCGAAGATAAACTCTACCTCATCCCCACCGCCGAGGTGCCCGTCACCAACCTCTACCGGGACCTTATCCTCGACGCGGACGACCTGCCGGTGAAGAATACCGCCTACACTCCCTGCTTTCGCCGGGAGGCCGGATCGTACGGGAAAGACGTGCGCGGCCTGAATCGCCTGCACCAGTTCGACAAGGTGGAGATCGTGCAAGTCACCCGCCCGGAGGATTCCCACAACGCCCTGGAGAGCATGGTGAGACACGTGGAAAGTCTGCTCGTCAAGCTCGAACTGCCCTATCGCGTCGTGCGGCTCTGCGGCGGCGACATGAGTTTTCACTCGGCCATCACCTACGATTTCGAGGTCTACTCCAAGGCACAGGCCCGCTGGTTAGAGGTCAGTTCGGTCTCCAACTTCGAAGAGTTCCAGGCCAACCGGCTAAAGTTGCGCTTCAAGAGCAAAAACGACAAGAAAACCACCCTCGCGCACACCCTCAACGGGAGCGCGCTGGCCCTCCCCCGCGTCGTGGCGGCCCTCCTGGAGAACAACCAAACCCCGGAAGGCATCCGCGTCCCCGCTGTCTTGCAGCCGTTCATGGGCGCGAGCCTCATCA
Source organism: Odoribacteraceae bacterium (assembly GCA_031257615.1). Taxonomy (GTDB): domain Bacteria; phylum Bacteroidota; class Bacteroidia; order Bacteroidales; family Marinifilaceae; genus JAIRKS01. Next base: position 1,469 of record JAIROI010000053.1, on the reverse strand, counting down.
AGTAAATGTACGTCGTGCACAACATCACGTTCCACGTGAACGAGAACATCGAGGAGGCGTGGATCGAGGCGCTCTCCCGCGATTACATCCCTCTCGTGAAGCGCGTCGTGTCGTGCTCCCGCGCGCTCTTCACGCGAGTCCGGGTCGCGGGCGAGAGCGACGCCACCTTCTCCCTTCAACTTTTTTTCGACCAGCGCGAGGAGCGTCGCGACCGCGTCGAGGAACGGCTCGAGAAAAGCCTCTCCGCCCTCTCGCGCCGTTTCCCCGGCGGCTTCCTTTACTTTCGCTCCGTGCTGGAGGAGGTGATCCATGAAGCCTGAACGCGCCCCGTCCGAGAAGTGGATCATGGGCGTCGACCCGGGTAGCAACCTCATGGGATACGCCATCATCCGCGCTGCGGGTAAAAGCGTCAAGCCGGAGTTGATCGTGTCCGGCGTCGTGGAGATGAAGAAACTGGAAGACCCTTACCTCAAGTTGCAACGAATATTCCAGCGCACGCTCCAGGTGATCGACGCCTACCACCCCGACGAACTGGCTATCGAGTCGCAGTTCCACGGGAAAAACGTGCAGTCCATGCTCAAGCTGGGACGCGCCCAGGGGGTCGCCATCGCCGCCGCCCTGCAACGGGACATCGCCGTCTTCGAGTACGCCCCCCGGAAAGTGAAGATGAGCATCACCGGCACGGGCAGCGCTTCCAAAGAACAAATCGCACTCTTGCTGGGCAAGTTCATGACCCTCCCCCCTACCCTATCGTCGCTCGACGAGACAGACGCCATCGCCATCGCCTTCTGCCACCACCTGCAAGGCAATCTTCCCCGCACCACCGACTCCGGCAGCAAGAGCTGGGAGGATTTCATCAAACGCAACCCCAACAAACTGGTATAACCCAACCTTCCATTGAGTAGGGTTTAGAGTGTAGAGCGTAGCGAGTAGTGAGCGGATTCCTTTTTATGCGGCAAGCCTTAGGCAGCCGCAATCAAAGATGAGGCAGCTACGCAGCCGATCCTAACGCGAGTACCCCGTTATACAGTAGCCTTAGGCTACTGCCTACAAAGGTTGGGCTGCCACGCAGCCCTTCAGCGGATTCTTCTTGTACAGTGGCCTAAGGCTACTGTATAGCGAATGCCCACGTTAGGATTGGCTGCGTAGCTGCCTAATCTTCATAGCCGGCACCCATCGGGTGCCGGTTAGGAGGTACAATAATAAAAAGGCCGCGAAGCGGCCCAACCTTTATTCGCAACAGCCTTAGACCGCCTCGCAAAAAAGAATCCGCTGAAGGGCTGCGTAGCTGTCCAAGCATTGTAGGCAGTAGCCTAAGGCTACTGTATAGCGTAGTGCTCGCGTTAGGATTGGCTGCGTAGCTGCCTACTCTTTGTTCGCGGCTGCCTAAGGCTGCCGCGTAGAAAAGAATCCGCTGAAGGGCTGCGTAGCTGCCTCATCTTTGGTCGCGGCTGCCTAAGGCTGCCGCG
>JAIROI010000048.1 GCA_031257615.1 Odoribacteraceae bacterium | reverse complement strand
AGGGCCTGGTCGTAGAGGCGAAGGATGGCGGCGCCGGTGAGGTGGAGGGAGTCGATCTGGCGGCGGGTGAGGTCGAGCCAGTCGGGCGCGAGGGGACGCTGGCCGCGGAGGACGCGGGTGTAACGCTCGATGTATTTCTTTTTGAGGATGGCGTCGACGGCGGCGGGGGTGGAGGAAGAACGATATTCTTCGAGGTGTTGGAAGAGGTAGCGGGCGCGTGGGGAGCCGTCGGGGGCGAGGTCGTCGAGGAGGAAGAGGCAGGCGGGGTGGAGGCGCTCGTCGGGGGAGAGGGAGGCCCAGAGGGTGTCGGCGAGTCCGGAGACGTCGCGGGTGTAGGTGGCCTGGAGGGCCTGGAGGTGGCGTACGCGGAGGGCGGCGTCGTCGGGGTTGGAGGCGAGGCGTCGGGAGAGTGTCCCGAAGGCCTTGTCGTCGTCGAAGGCGTCGTTGACCTTGTCGATGAATTCGGGGCCGAGGACGCCGCCGGCGAAGAGGTGGAGGAGTTGGTTGGTGGAGTCGAGGATGATGAAGGTGGGGTAGGCCTTGACGCCGAAGCGGGCGGCGAGGGCGACGCCATCGGGGTGGCGCTCCATGTCGTACTTGACGCTGACGAAGCGGGGGTTGAAGTAGTCGCCGAGGACCTGGAGGGGGAAGATTTCATTGTCCATGAGCTTGCAGGGGCCGCACCAGGCGGTGTAGCCGTCGATGAAGAGGTGTTTGCCCTCGCGGGCGGCGGCGAGGAGGGCGCTGTCGAGGGGGATGTCGCGGAAGTTGACCCCCTGCCCGGCGACGAGGGCCGGGAGGAGGGCGAGGAGGAGGAGGATGCGGGTTTTCATGGGGCGGGGTTAATAGGTGAGTTTGCAGTCGGGGTAGCGGTAGATGAGGTTGACGGCGACGCCATCGCCGGAGTAGGTAGCGGTGGGGGTGGGGTTGACGTCGTAGGTGGAGCCGACCATGGGGTGGACGTATAGTTTCCAGCCGTTGCCCTTGTTGGCGAGGATGACGAAGTGGTTCTCGCCCCAGTAGTAGTCGTAGGCGTGGTGGATGTAGGCGATGGTCTCGTCTTCCGGCAGGACGACGGCGTTCAGGCGTTCGGTCTGGCTGAGGATGTTATAGTAGTGCACGCGGTTGTCGCCGGTGGAGTAGTAGAGTATGTCGTGTCCGGCGACGATGGTGCTGACGGCGCCGCCGCCGTGCGGGGTGAAGAGTTTTCCCCGGCAGACGCCGAGCGTCGGGGGGATGATCCAGTCGCGCTCGAAGACGAAGAGGCCGTTTTGGATGTAGCGCGGCCAGGCGCTGACGAGGCGGATCGTCCCGTCGTCCCTGTCTCGCGTGATGGCGTAGGAGTTGAGCGAGCTGACGTCGTACATGTGGCGGGGGCCTTGCCAGATGAGATCCTGGTTGACGGGATTCGGGAGGTATCCGGGATAGCCCTCGGTGTAGGGCGTTTTGCTTCCATAATAGTAGCCGACGAAGGTGCCGGCGTTCTCGTCAAAGGCGAGGTAGCCGCTGCTTCCGACGGCGACGTGGGGGGAGAGCTTGTAGCCGGGGGCGGGGTAGCGGTAGCCGAACTTGCCGATGCTGGCGCTGCCGGCGTAGACAAAATGCGGGAAGCCGTCGTTGAAGAGCATGAAGCCGCCCTGGGATCCCCAGACGCCGCCGGGTCGCTTGACGGCGGGCTGTTCAAAGAAGAGGCTATCCCAGGCCCTGAGGAGGTGCATGTTGTCGCCGTGGTAGACGCGGAGATCCTGGTCGGTGCAGAGCATGAAGGCGGGTTGGGCGAGGTTCTTGACGATGTTTCCCTCGGCGTCGATGGTTTCGTAATAGTACTTGTTGGAGACGTAGGTGGAGCGGATGGGGACGCCGGGGAGGTCGTCGCCGTTGATCTGCTTGAGGAGGTTGGGGGTAAGGACGCCGTTTCGGTCGATGAAGTCGACGTCGGCGCGTCCGTTCGCGTGCTTGTTGATGTAGTATCCCTTGCCGAAGATGCTGGAGACGCTGAGCAGGGCGTTTTGGTAGGCGGAGGTGCCGTAGCGCTTGTTGGTCACCTTGAATATGAGGCGGTAGGTGCCGGCCTGGATGGTGACGTTGTAGTCGAGTTTGCGGTCGTAGCCGAGGGTGTCGTAGGGAATGCCGGTGTGGTTGGTGGGGTAGACGTACCAGGCGTAGGTGTAGTCGTCCTCGTCGCCGTCGATCTCGGGATCAATCACGAGTTGTTGGAGGGAGATGGCCTCGTAGGACTCCTCGAGAGAGGAGGTGATGACGGGGGAGACGGCGGTGGGGTCCTCGTAGGTGTAGTTGCCGGTATCCTCGACGCAGGCGGCGAGGAGGGCGGCGGCGATGGCGGTATATATGGTGTGTTTCATGGTGTGATGGTGTTAAGGAATGATAACTTGGGTGACCCCGTCGGCCTCGTAGAGCGGCCCTCCGTTGGCGGCCTCGTACTCGGCGAGTTTTTCGCGGGCCTTGCGGTTATAGAAGGTGTTCAGGTCGGTGTTGGAGAGGGACTCCTCGAAGGTGGTGTATCCCACGTGGTCGATGAGGAATCGCATCTTGGCTTGTCCCCACGCGCCGAAGGCCGAGTCGTAATACCTGTCCCACGCGGCGGGCTTGACGGCCATGGCGGTGATGTGGACGACGTAGGTTTCGCGATTCTTGACGCCGGCGACGAAGTCGTTTCCGGGTTCGATGGCGATCTGCAGGCGGAAGGAGGCGGTATCCATCTCGGGCACGCGTTTGACGATGACGGGCACGGCGAAGGAAGTTGCCCCGGCGGGCAGGGTCATGTGCGGCGCGACGCGGGGGTCGTCGAGGGGCGCGTGGTGTATGCCGGCGACGGCGGCTCCTTCCTCGCCGGCGTTGAGTTGGGCGAGGGTCATGGAGCGGGGTCGGGGGAGGGGGTTGCCGGTGAGGCGGACGTCGAGCCAGAGGGTGTCCTCGGTGACGGGGCCGACGGCGAGGAAGAAGGAGTAGTTGGTGCTATCGAGCTGCGGCGAGCCGGCGCTGTTGTTGCTGCCGCGATAGAAGTAGAGGGAGGCGGGGGCCTCGAATGTGTTGACGACCTGCTCCCCGCAAGCGGCGAGGAGGGCGGCGATGAGTATTGCAGAATATTTCATAATGCGCGTTGTTTATTCGAACTGGAACTGTGACTGGGGTAAGGGGAGGCGGTAGCCGGCGGCGACGTTCTCCTTGCCTGCGGGCCATGTGAAGCGTTCGTAGTGGAGGCGTTTGTAGAAGAAATACATCACGCCCTCGCCGAAGAACTCCTTGCGGTATTCCTTCTCGAGGCGCTCCCTGATGGCGGCCTGCTGTTGCTCGATGGAGGCGGGGTCGTCGTCGGCTCGATCGAGGGAGCCGTCGATGGAAGCGTCGAGGACGCGGGCGATGCGGTAGTCGCGGAACAGCTCGACGCGTCCGGCTTCGATGGCGATGAAATACATCTCGGCGAGGCGGATGACGGGGATATCGGCGACGGTGGCGGTAGCGCTCCCGGCGTCGTTATACTTCTTGAAGTAATTGAAGTTGGTCGTCTGCAGCGGCACCACCTTGCTCTCCCATGTCCGGTTACCGCGAAATCGGATGTCGGCGGTGTGGATGGCCGACTCGTAGGCGGTCTGCACGGCGGCGACGGTCTGGGTGTAGGCGGTCTGGTGGTTAAAGAAGATGGGGGTAAGGGTCTGCGTGGAGAGCGAGTTATTGATGGCGAAGAGGTGCTCCGAGGGGAATGTCAGCTCTCCCCTTCCTGCCGCGGTCTCGCTGCCGAGTGTAAACTTGGGGGAGCCGTCGGCGTTCTTGGCGTTGATGACCTCCAAGGCGTATTCGCCTGCCCGCTCGAGGTCGCCTGTCCACGCGTAGAAGCGCGCCTTGGCTGCCTTGACGGCAAAGTAATTGAAGCGCGCCTGACGGAAATAGTGGAACTCGTCGGAGGGGTGCGGCTGGCTCTCGTTGACCCCGGCGAGGGTGCCGATGGCATTCAGGACGGAGTTCGGGTACGCGAGGATGGGATCGTCGGCCAGGAGCAGTTCGGCGGCGTCGAGGTCTGCGATGATCCTGGCGTGCACCTGCTCGTAGGTGAGCGACAGCAACGCGTCGGGCTTCTTGGAGACCTCCGCGACGTAGGGGATCGCCTTGTCTCCCGCCACGACGTCGGCGGGCGCGGCCCCCCACAGGCGCAACACCTCGAAGTGGAGGAAGGCTCGCAGGGCGAGGGCTTCACCCTTGACGAGGGCGTAATTGCCGGCGGAGAAGACGTCCTTCTTCTCGTCGATCTCGGAGAGGATGGCGTTGAGGTTGACGATCGTCTGGTAGTACTGCAGCCAGATCACCTCGATGATCGCCTTGACGGAGGTCTGTTCAAAGTCGAAGGCGGAGATGTATGCCTGCGCGGTGTTGGCGGTGACGACCCAGTGCTGTGCCAGCAGTTCGGGCAGCGAGATGGTCGCGTTCAGCCCGTAGAGCGAGGGCGTCGCGACGCGGGTGTAGGCTCCCGCGAGGATATCCATGAAGCCCTGTTCGGTGGTGAAGAGGTGCTTCTCGCGGATCTCGAGCGCGGGATCGATATCGAGCCATTCGCCGCAGGAAACGGTGGCGAGGGCGAGCGCTATAATAAATGAGTAGATGGTTTTCATGCTTTACGTGATTTAAGGGTTAAAAACGCGCGGCGACGGAGAAGGTGAACTTCCTGGAAAAAGGATAAGAAGTTCCCCGTTCCTGCTTGATGGAGGAGAGATGGAAGACGTCCTCGGCGTAGACGCCGACCGTGAGGTAGTCGAAGTCCAGCCGTCTCTTGAGCCAGTCGACGTCGAAGTCGTAGTTCAGGTTGACGGAATTCAGGCGGAGGGTGTTTTCCTTCATGACGAAGCGCGAGGAGGCGCGGGTCTCGTTGAAGTCGCGGATATTCTTGAACCGGCTCAGGTCGCCGACCTTCTGCCAGCGGTCGTAGAGCGCCCGTCTGTCGAGATTTCCCCATCGGACCCTGGAGCTGCTGATGTTCTCCACCTTGTCGACCAGCGTCTGGTTGTAGGAATATCCTCCGGCGCGGTACGAAAAGATCAGGTTAAGGGTAAGCCCTTTCCACCGGAACATGCTGCGCAGGTTGCCCCACACCTTGGGTTCGTTGACGCCGCACGGCACCTTGTCGGAGGCCTCCCACGCGTACGTTCTCAGGCCGTCCTTGTCGAGGAAAAGCTCCTGTCCGGTAGCGGGATCGATGCCGAGGGAGCGGACGACGAAGATCGTGTTCATGGACTGCCCTTCCTGGTAGAGGAAGCTGGGATTGCTCCCGGAATACTCCATCAGCTCGGAGTTGAGGAACTCGAGGGAATTGGAGATCTTCAGGATCTTGTTGGCATTATGGAGCAAGTTTCCGCCGACAGACCAGGCGACGTTGGCGTTACGGATGATAAAAACGCTGGCGTCCATCTCCACGCCGCGGTTACGCACCTCGCCGACGTTGGCCTTGAAACTCTGGAAGCCGCCGGAGGTCGGGAGATTGATATCGGCGAGCAGCGACTCGGTGAGCTTGTTATACACGTCCACGTTCAGGCTCGCGCGCTTGTTGAAGAAGGAAGTCTCGACGCCGAAATTGGTCTGTCGGGTCTTTTGCCAGGTCAGGTCGGGATTCCCGAGGCCGATCATGTAGGCGCCGTTCCAAAACTTGTAGGTCTCTTGCCCGAAATAGCGGTAGGTAGTGAGCGCTTGATAGGCGCTAAAGTTCTGCGAACCGGTGGTGCCGTACGAGAATCTCAGGCGGAGGTTATCGATGACGCCGGAGCGGGAGAGAAATTCCTCGTGGTGCGCGTTCCACCCGAATCCTGCCGACCAGAAGGGGGCCGTTCTCTCGTTGCTCCCGAACTTGGAGGATCCCTCGATCTTCCCGGAGAAGTCCGCGAAGTAGCGGCGGTGATACGTGTAATTGAGATTCAGGATCGCCCCGACGCGCCGGGAATGTTGCTCGGCGCTACCGGGGCTGCCCTGGGCGTACGCGCCGGCCATCCCGAGGTTTCCCTTGTTGACGGCCGAGAAGCCCTGGCCCGCGAGCGAGTAACTCTCCTGTTTCTCCTCCTCCATGTTGTAACTCAGGCCGGCGTAGACGGAGTGCTTGTCGGCGAACGTCCGGTTGTAATTGAGCGTGGCGTCGCCCTCGTAGGAGAAGAGGTAGCCGGTGGTGTAAGTATAGCTGCCGCGCAGCTTGTAGTTCTCGCCGGTATAATAATCGGTCTCGAAAGAGGTGTGATCGCGGGAGAGGTAAACGTCGTCGCGGCTATTTTGCCTGGTGAAGCTGAATCGCCCGCGGAGGGAGAGGCCCCGCGCGATGTTCCACTCGATGGCGAGATTATCTTGCACTTCCAGGTAGCTGCCGTCGTCGCGCGCGGGCAGCGAGGCATTGTACAGCGGGTTGCCGACGACGCCCGGGCTACTTCCTTCCGTCACCTCGTTGAGCATTTTCTTGAGATGTCCCTCGTCGTCGTAGGGCGCGTAGATGGGGCTGGCCGCGGCATACTCGGAGAAAGTGCCGTAGGGCGAGTTCGCGTGCTTGTTATGGGTAACGGTGAGGTCATTCTGCACCTTCGCGCGGCCCTCGCCATATTGAAAGAAGACATTGCCCGAGATGGTTTCCCTGGCCGATTTCTTCATCACCCCCGCGACATGGTTATACGAGAGCGCGACGGCGTAGAGGATGCCTCGCGCTCCCCCGTCGGCCCGGATGCCGTGTCGATTACCGACGCCGACGCGCGCGGGATACTTCAGCCAGTAAGTGTTCACGCCCCGCTCGACCTCGATACGTCGCAGGTCATAGATCTCCCGGAGCCGTTGGTTGGTCATGTTATATATAGAGGAGTAGAGATTGGCTTTCTCCTCGTACTCGAGCTTCTCCCGCGCGTTCATCAGGTTATAGGAAGAAAAATCGGGGGCCTCGATATTCGCGTTGCCGCGATAGCTCAGCCGCAGCTCCCCGGCCCCGGGCCGGCGCGACTGGATGACGACGATCCCGTTGGCCCCGCGCGACCCGTACATGGCCGTGGCGCTGGCGTCTTTGAGCAACGTGACGCTCTCCACGAGTTCCTGGTCCATGTCCATCACGCGCTGCAGCGAAACCTCGAAGCCGTCCAGGATAAAGAGCGGAAGATTGGAAGTATTTCTCGTGCTGCTCTCCTCTTGCAGGTCGCGCACGTTGATATCCATGCTCGTGCGTCCGCGGATCGTGATATCGGGAAGATTATTGGGGTCAGACCCCGCCACGTTGTCCTCGATAATATTAAAGCTGGGGTCAATGTTACGGATCGACGACAGCACGCTCCGGTTGCCGGCCGCCTTCAGGTCGCGCGCGGTGATGGTCGTCGCCGCTCCCGTGTAGCTCTCCCTGGCCCGCGTGAAGATACCGGTCACCACCACGTCGGCGATCTCCGTGATCTCCTCCTCGAGCGAGATCGAGAGAGTCGTCGCGCTCCCGATCACCACCTCCTTGCTTTTCATACCGATACAGGAGACGATCAGAGAAGGGTTCCCCGTCGCCGGAACGGTGATCTCGAACGTCCCGTCGGCAATCGTCGCCGCGCCAACCGTCCCGTCCTTCAGCCGCACGCTCGCCCCTTCCACCGGGTTACCTTTCGCGTCGACCACCTTCCCCGCGATTTTCACCAGCCGGGGTTGTGGCGACGGCGACTCCCTGTCGCTCTTGGGTACAATGATGATCGTCCGGTCAACCACCTGAAACGTCAACTCCGAATCCTTCAAGCACAGCCCCAGCACCTCCCCCAGTTCCATCTCCTCGCAACGGAGCGTGAACGGGGGGAGCGCGCTAACTTGCTCGTCCCTGTACAAAAACGCGAACCCCGTGGCGGCCTTTAACACCTTGACAGCCTCCCTGAACGAGGCCTTTTCCAGGTTCACGCTCACCTTCGTTTCCTGCGCGTGCGCGGTAGCGTTCATCTGCGGCGCGAGGGTCAACAGAAAACCTGTTGTCAGGAGAATCTTCAATCGTCTTTTCAACGGAAAAGAACAGTCGCTTCGTTTTTTCTTCATACATTTGAATCTTGAATAAAACAATGACCGGCCCCTTGCCGGCCTATATCGAGGGCGGGACGGTGAGACGTCCCCCCCTTTTCACTTTCCTATCCTAATCGTGTTGCCACTAATCACAAACCGCGTGTCGCCGGTCATCTCCAGCATCCTGACAATCGTGTCAAAATCACCGTAGCGCTTCACCGCGCCCGTGAAAGAAATCTCCTTCAACTCCGGGGACTCGAACACCACCTCTACCTTATACCACCGGGCCAGGTCGCGCATCACCCGCTCCAGACGATCCCGGTCAAAAGCAAAATAACCCTCCTTCCACGCCGCCCGCAACTCCGCGTCCACCTCCCGCTTGCGCAACCGCCCCGCGCCGTCAACCAACGCCTGCTCCCCCTCCGCCAGCACCACCGAGCCGCCCCCCGCCAACACCATCACCGCCCCCCGCGTCAACGTCGTCTCCATCTCCCCCTCACCCTCGTAAGCCCGCACGTTAAAACTCGTCCCCAGAACCTCCACCACGGCCCCGTTCACCTCCACCCGGAAAGGAGACGACGCGTCGCGAACCACCTCGAAATAGGCCTCGCCGCTAAACTTCACCCTCCGCTCGCCACCCGCGAAGCGCTCCGGGAAAACCAGCAACGACTCCGCGTTCAACCACACCATCGTCCCGTCCGACAACGCCACCGAGTACTCGCCACCACGGGGAGTACGCAACGCGTGCACCCGCTCCTCACCCTCCTCCTCACCATCCCCCGCCGCGATCGCCAACACCTCGCTGACCCGCGCCTCGCTATCTAATTGAAACACCGCGCCGCTCGCCAGCGTCAGCTCGGCGCGGATCTCCCCGGGCGCGATCGCCGCGCCCCCGACCCTATCTCCACTTTCCTTAGCCATAAACACCGCGCCGACAGCCAGGGCCAAAACTGCCGCGACCCCCGCCACCCGGCGCCTCACTCGCGAGCGACGACGAAACGCCAAACGCGCCTCGACGGCAAGCCAAGCCGCCACGCGATCCGCGCGCTCCTCCTCCCCCAACTTCTCCTCGAGAAACTCCCGGCTCGTCACCCGTTCGCGCAACAACCGGTGACGAACGCTACTCGCCGACCACGACTCCAGCGCCGTCCGCTCCTCCGTCGTCAGCGTCCCCAGCCATTCCTTCACCAGCAGACGCGCGACAATCTCGTACACGTGTTCCATTTTCATGCCTATTTTTATAAACATGACACCACCGCGCCAAAAAGGGAGTAAAAAGAATTAAGAAAAAACACACGCGACCCGCGCCCACAAGCTACCCGCGTAAATCAACACCGCGCCCAGCTTCTGCTTCAGTATCCGCCTCGCGATCTGCCGCTGTTTCTTCACCGTCGCGATGGCAATATTTAATTTCTCGGCGATATCCTTCGCCCGGTGCCCCTGCAGCCCCATCGACAAAACGGCGCGGCACGCCGGCGGAAGCTCATCGATAGACTCCATCAACATCCTGAACGTCTCCTCCTCCACGAACCCGTCGACCTCCTCCTCTTCCCACCCTTCCAGGAACGCCTTCTCTTGTCGTTCCCTGCTCCTGCGATCGCGCGCGTGGTTCAAACACCTGTTCCTCACCGTCTGGTACAGGTACGCCGGCATATTCTCCACCCGCTCCATCGTCCCGCGCTCCTCCCACAACCTCGCGAAAATATCCTGAACGACGTCCTCCGCGCTCTCCGCCGTCACGAACCTTCTCGCGAAGGACGTCAACGCGACATAATACCTCACGAACAGATCCTGCACCTGTTCCCCTCTTGTCTTTTCATCATCAACAATCCGAATCTCTTTCATGCGCGGTTAGAATGCGTGAACGATAAAATCATCGAGGCAATAG
>JAIROI010000033.1 GCA_031257615.1 Odoribacteraceae bacterium | reverse complement strand
AGGCAACCGCGCCGTTCCGCAACTATTTTCAGGTTTTGTGCATTTTAGGATTCATCCGCACCGGCACAGGCGCTCCGCTTGGCGACGCCATTTACGCGCGGGCGCTGGAAGCCGCAGTGTCCGTACACTCGTCGCTGACGGTAGCCCTCCGCGAACTTTTCGGGATGAGTATTGTTTTCGGAATATTTGTGCTGATAATGATTGCCGCATCAAGGTTCAAGGACAAAGCGGGAATGCCGCTACCGACCTTTGAGCGGGTGTACTGGGTAATATTCAGACGAAGAATAAACTTTTTAAGCCAGCAGCAAAGCCCGAAAAGAGGAGAGGTCGAGGATCGGTAGGGGACGCATCAGAGCGCGTACTTGGTTTTGAGGTGGGTGCGGAGGAGTTTGTGCATCAGGGAGGCGTCGGAGAGATCCTCGTCGCGGGGAGGGATGGGGAGATGGATCATGTTGCGGATGTCGTTCAGTTCGTTGTCTGCGGCGACTTGTTCGGGGTGTTCGCGTTCAAGCTCGTGCACGTCGGAGAGGGCCATGAGAGAGAGAGCGTCCAGGGCGGTGGAGCGCGCCTGGAGGGGTTGCGTTTGTCGCTGGTGTTGCATGAAGACATCGCTCCATGTGTCCGCGAGATAATCCTGGAAACGGTAGAGAAGGAAGACGCGGTGACGCGTCATGTCGAGTCGCGTGTCCGGGTACTGCAGGAGCGACTCGGTAAGGGCGAGATAGGCGAGTTCGGCCGTCTCGATACTCTCCTCCTCCTCGTTGTCGAGTTCGGCGTGGAGGGCCATGCAGAGGTAAAGCGCGTACTCCGGCAGTCGATCGAGGGTGCGGGCGGGGAGATAGGCGGTGCGGCGAGCGAGGAGAATATCCCGCAGCGCGCGGCGCGTCTCCCTGGTATTGTCGCCGCGGAGGAGATGTCGGGTGCGGTCGAGCAGTGCCGCGGTATTCTCGCGATCATTCATTGTTCTTAAAGTTTGTCCAGCCGAGGGCTTTGATCTCGACGAGCGAGCCGTCGCGGGTGACCAGGTGGCAACCCTCTTCGGGGGGCGTGATGTAGCCGATGATGCTTATTTCCTCGATGGTGGAGAGGGCGTCGAAGTTGTCGAGAGGGGCGGTAAAGAGAAGTTCATAATCCTCGCCACCGGAGAGCGCCCCGGTGATGGGATTGATATTTAATTCTTCGAGGAGACTGGCGGTGCAAGGGTCGACGGGAATCTTCTCCTCGTGGACGCGGCATCCGACTCCGGATCCGCGGCAGATGTGGAGCAACTCGGAGGATAGGCCGTCGGAGACGTCGATCATGGCCGTCGGGAGGATAGAGGCCTCGCGGAGTCGTTGCGTGACATCGCCCCGCGCCTCGGGTTTGAGCTGTCGCCGGAGGATATAGTGGTGGTTGTCGAGGTCGGGCTTCGCGATGGAATTCCCGTCGAGGACGCGCTTTTCCCGTTCGAGGAGTTGCAGGCCGGCGTAGGCGGCGCCGAGGTCACCGCTGACGCAGATAAGGTCGCGGACGCGGGCGGTATTGCGGTAGACGATGCGATCTTTGTCGGCTTCCCCGATGATGGTGATGCTGATGCAGGCGCCGGAGGTAGTGGTGGTGGTATCTCCCCCGACGAGGTCTACGCCGTATTTCTCGCAGGCGAGGTAGACTCCCTCGTACAGTTCGTCGAGGGCCTCGACGGTGAAGCGGCTGGAAACGGCGATGGAGAGGGTAATTTGCCGGGGGGTGCCGTTCATGGCGTAGATATCGCTGGCGTTGACCGCGACGGCTTTATACCCGAGGTGTTTCAGGGGGACGTAGGCGAGGTCGAAGTGTATGCCCTCGACCAGCATGTCGGAGCTGACGAGGACTCTCTTGCCGTTGTTGTAGTCGAGCACGGCGGCGTCGTCTCCCGCGCCCCGGCACGAGGAGGGGTTGGTGAGGCGCGCGCGTCGCGTCAGGCGGTCTATCAGGCCGAACTCGCCGAGGGAGGAGAGGGGGGTGAGGGGTGGTTTGTTCATCAATAAAGGTGTTATAACATTACGGGTACTCGCGGCGTTTTATGTCTCGTTATCGTCATGTCTCATGTAATTCATTTCGTCCAATTTCACCGCGGGGGGATAGCCCTGCGCGACCGATTGTGCCAGCCATTGGTCGGCTTCCTCGTTCTCTCGCATGGTGTACAGTAGTTTTGCCAGGTGATATTGTGCCGCCGGATTCTTCTGCTCCGCCATGGGACGCAACAACCGCGCCACCTCTTGGCGCTTCTCCGGTTGGCACAGCTTGACGAGGCAACTCATCGCGCGCTCGTGCCCCTTCTCGGCGGCCTCCCGCATGTGGACTATTGCTACCGCGTCCCGGCCTGCGCGCATGTAGTGTAAACCTCTTTGATAACTGGCCTCGCTGTCGCTTGTAAGAGCCGGTGGCGGGTTTGTATTCTCAAGTTTCTCCTCCTTCAGCGCCTCAAACAGGATGATGAATCCTGTCACGCCAAAGACAAAACCAGCCAGGCCCGACACGATCAGACCGGTTTCCACCAGGACATCGTATCCGATGACGCCACATGCAATCGACGTCGCCACCATGCCGATGAGTCCCAGTAACTCTACCCATTTATTTCTGGACAGGGAAGCCCATACGAATAGGAAAAACAGCAACACCGGGATAGCATAGAACTTGATCAAGTTGACTATAAGGAATCCTCCGGGACGTATTTCAAAAAACAGTAGATTTTCCATTGTATACAGCGATTAGGTTTAACGGATGAAATGAGTGGAGATTTTCTCCTCGATGTCTGGCGGGGGGACGTTTTTCTTTCCCTGTTCGACGACGCGCATGAGCCATGCCATGTTTCGTCCGAGGATGCGCATGATTTGTTGTCCCTCGTGGTCGAGGGCAGCCTCGCCGGGCAGTCTGCCGTGGATGATATTCCAGTAGTTAGAGGCGGGGATAAGCATCTCGAGGAACTGTAGGTAATGCTGGAGAGTATCGAGGGCGCTGCTTGCCCCGGAGCGCCTGACGGCGACCAGCGCCGCGCCGACCTTGTAGCGCATGAGTCCCTGGCCGCGGGAGATGGCGTAGGTGGCGCGATCGAGGAAAGCCTTCATGGCGCCGTTGACGCCGGCGCAATAGACCGGTGAGGCGAGGATAAGGCCGTCTGCTGCCAGCATCATCTCGATCCAGTCGTTGACGCTGTCGGAGCGATTCGAGCACCTGTTATCCTTGGTGCACTGGCCGCAAGCCATGCACCCGCTAATGATCTTGTTGCCCGCGTGGACGATCTCCACGTCGATGCCTCGCGCCGCGAGTTCGGCGGCGACGGTATGGATGGCCTGGGCGGTATTCCCTTCCCTCCTGGGGCTTCCGTTGAACGCGATTACTTTCATGATGATTCGTTTAAGTGACGCGAAGATAGAATTTTTTCTTACCGGCCGGCATCGTCACGCCAGCAGGTTCGTCTCGAAAGCGGCGAGATCCCTCTTTTCGCCTGCCAGCCAGAGGAGGTCATCGCGTTGCAGGGAGACGTCGGCGTTCAGTTCGGCGATCGTTTCACCTCGTCGGTCGATACCGATGACGAGGCATCCGGTCTTCTCGCGCACCTTCAACTCCCGGATCGACCGTCCGACGAGCGGTGATCCCTCCTCGATCGCGTAGCGGGAGAGGGCGATCTGCTGGAACGTCTCCCCGGCGGCGCGGTTCTCTTCCTGCACCGCCTGCATAAACTGCTGGATCTCCTCGTCCGACCCGACCACGGTAATCTTGTCGAGCGGGAAGATCACCTCGTTGCCGTCGGGGATATTCATCCGTCGCGTTCCTCGCGTGATACTGATGATATTGACTCCCGTGCGCTGCTTGAAATTCAGTTCTGCCAGAGTCTTCCCCAGGATCGGTGTTTCTCGCGGCACGTCGATCTCCTCCACGTGCACGTTCTTATCCAGCAGCTGGCTTCTCACCTGTCGATTGATGGCCCCGTCCTGTTCCTCCATGCGTTCCTTCTCGGTGAGGTTCTCCATGAAGAGCTTCTCCATCTTTTCCGGCCGGCGTTTAAAGCCCTCGAAGAAGACCAGCGCGAGCATGATCCCGAAGGCCACCAGCACCAGCACGCTCTTGGCGCCCGGGAACAGCGGGATCAGCACCTGGAGAATGAGCGCCATGCAAGCAATCACGCGGACGAGCGCCAGCGAGATCAGCAGCCCCTTGTAGAAGGAGCTATCCGCCCACAGGCGAGCGAACTCCCCCTTGATCTTCCGGCGCGGCAGCACCAGCCCGGCCAGGAAGGGCGCCATCAGCGTCAGCGCGACCGTCGCCGCCAGCACTGCTCCCCACGTCCCGGGCACGTTCGCGAGGACAAAGGGTATCGCGTACTGCCGCGACAGCAGCAGCATGGCGATCGACAGGAGAAGGAACACGAGGCCCGTCAGCAGCGCGCTGCGCCACACCTTCGTCCAGTCTCCTTGCCTGTTCACGCACTTCCCGCGGGAGGCCGAGTACCCGTCGACCAGCTTGCGCCACCCCGCCGGGATGATCCGCTCGAGCTTCGCGTAGGCCGGGTTCGCGAGGCGTATAAAATAAGGAGTAGTAAAGGTCGTGATGATCGACACCGTGACGATCATCGGGTAGATAAACGCGCTGATCACCCCCAGCTGCATCCCCAGCGTGGCGATGATAAAGGAAAATTCGCCGATCTGCGCCAGGCTAAACCCGGACTGCAGCGATACTTTCAGGCCCTCGCCCGACGCCAGCACGCCGAGCGTCGCGAAGATCACGCGCCCGACCAGCACCGCCACCGTGCAGATCAAAATCATCCACCCCTGGCCCGCGAAGACCTCAGGCGAGAGCATCATGCCCACGGAAACAAAGAAAACAGCGCCAAAAAGGTTCTTCAGCGGCTCGATCAGTCGTTCGACGCGCTTCGAATCGATGGTCTCGGCCAGGATCGACCCCATGATAAAGGCTCCCAGGGCGGAGGAAAAGCCGGCGCTGCTCGCGAGCAACACCATGCCCAGGCATAGCCCCACGGCGATCACCAGCAGCATCTCGTCGTCGAGGAAGCGCCGGAAGCGTTTCAGCAGGCTCGGGATGATGTATATCCCTCCCACGAACCAGATCACGATGAAAAAGAGCAGCCGCAGGACATTCTCGATGAGTTCCATCCCCGCGAAATGCTTGCTCACGGCGACCGTCGAGAGCAGCACCATCATCAGGATCGCCGCCAGGTCTTCCACGATCAGTATCCCGAAGACGATCCCGGCGAACTTCTTTTTCTGCAGTCCCATGTCGTTAAACGCCTTGATGATGATCGTGGTCGACGACATGGAGAGCATCCCACCGAGGAAGATCGACTCCATGGGCGTCCATCCCACCCATTGCCCGATGAGGTAGCCGACGATGATCATCGAACCCATGTTGAGGAGCGTGGCCACCGAGGCCGCGCCGCCCACCGCCATCAGGCGGCGGAAGCTAAACTCCAGGCCCAGGGCAAAGAGCAGGAAGACGATCCCGATGTCGGCCCAAAGCTGCACGTTGGCGGGGTCGGCCACCGAGGGGAGCAGGAAAAAGCGCGGGCTGACCAGGAACCCGGCCACGATGTAGCCCAGCACCACGGGCTGTTTCAACCACTTGAACAGGATCGTCGTGACGCCTGCCGTGATCAGGATCAGGGCCAGGTCGCTTACCAGGGGGGCTAAATGTGACATCATCTTGTTATTTAAAAGTTACGCGTTGGCGAGCGTCGGCCGGGGGCAGCGCGTCCGACGCCCGGGTCTTAAAAAGGAGTAACCGCCGGTTACCAGCGGTTACTGTGGAGTAGCGGGGAATCGAAC
>JAIROI010000016.1 GCA_031257615.1 Odoribacteraceae bacterium | reverse complement strand
TTCTCGTATGTAGTAGCAACAATAGGACTGGTAGCCGTGATCACATCAGGGGTGAACGGAGCAGCGCTACTCACTGGTCCGACGACGGAGGTGAATTCTACCTGTTGCAGGAAGTTGGTAATCTCCACGGGAACCGTGAGCAGGGAGGTATAGTCATAGGAGGCGGCGACTGCGGTCTGATCAATGGAGACCGTGAGTACTTCATTTTCCCTGTACGCGATGAGAATATTATCGGTACCAACTAAATTGGGGCCGGCGTTGTCATACACGACCACGGGTAGTTGTTGGCCGCTCTCGAGTTCCACGAACAGTTGAACAGACACCACGGGATCGCCCACGCCGATAGCTGTAAGCTCGTTATAGTCGGATACCAAGCCCTTCAGGTTCCCGGCGAGAGTTTCGCCTGCACCGACATAGTAGTATGCCGGGATGGGGGTGGGTAACGCTACAGATACCGTAAGCGGCGGAGCCACGGGGGTGATGTTGGCAATGTCAAGCAGGACGGAGTAGTCGTAGGGAGCCGCATCTTCAGCAAATACCTGGAGGTAGTAGGGATCACCCGGAACTCCCGGCGTGACAAGAGCGGCATCACCGGTGGTGGACAACTTCAGTTCGTAGGAGGGAACAGCGATTTCGATCTCCTGCGGGACGCCGATGGTTCTGCCGTCAACGGTGAAGTTGTAGGTGACTTCGTATACTCCCGGTTCAGCGTAGGCGGTAGCCTCTACTTTCGAAACCGTGGCGTCGTTGGTGAGGGTCACCGCGGAGCCGATGTAATCCACGTAGCTGACGGCTGTAGCATCCCATATCTTGATCGTTCCTCCGTTGGGCACTGCCGCGCCTGCGAGTGTCGGGGAGAAGCCCATCGTTTGTAACGTGGTAGTGACATCAGAAGTAACGTTGGCTATCTCGGTCGCGGTTTGCGGGGCAAGAGGATTGAGGCTGGGCAACCAGGCGGCCGCGTCAGAGAAGGTGGCGTCAGCAAGCTTGATCACTTTAAAGAGGAAGCTCGTCGAGCTTGCCGTATTACCACTCAAGTCTCTCCCTTCTAACGTGAACTCGAAGTGGATGGCATTACCAACAACAAGACCACCAAGATTCGAGTAGGCGGTTGTCTTGGGAGTGAACGTGATGGTGGCCAATGCTCCGTTTGCACCCGGAGACACCTCGGTAATGTCCAAGAAATCCGACAGGTTACTCATCACACTGGTGGCAGTAGCGCCGCCATTGTTCGTGGCCGTCACTAAGGTATAGCCATCGTACGACAAGTAGCTTGCATCGTGGGAGGTTGTGAATTGACTTGTCACGTCCAGCGTGTATGTAAGTCCTTCCGTGTCGTAGGAATACATGTAGGTGTCTGCAAGCGCGGTTATCGGGTCAACCTCGACGTCCCCGTTGGTGATAGCTACTACCGCGTTGGTGAACGTGAAGGAGTTTAGCGAACGGGTGTAGGCATACTGGATGTTGGGGGTGGGGGCAGTGCCGTCGGCATCGAACAGCACGTTCAGGGCTGCGCGATCCTCGTAAGTCAGGATAAGATCGAAGGCTTGGTCTGCATCAATGGCATTGGAACCAAGGGCGTTCGCGGGATCTGCACCCTTGTCCGGTTGAAGCGGCTTGAACTCGAGCACCCACTCGCCGCCGTTAGCGGAGAAGTAGTTGGCGGTCGGCAAGCCGAAATCCGTTTGATCGTCGGTTGTTGCCAGCATCTTTAGCGAGATCAGATCGGCGTAGGCGCCACCGCTGAATGTATAGTTCGGGGCGCGGGTCACGAGCTTCGCCCCGACCTCGTCAAGGAACAGGTTGTCCAGCGAGACGTCGGCGTTGGACGGGCTAACGCTAAACACGAGGTAGGAGGATTGCCCGACCTCAACGTTTTCAACGATCGAGTGGAGGATCTTCACGCTTTGCGGCGCGACAATCTCTTTACCGAGACGGTAGGTCCAGTTCTCCTGGGTTGCTACCACGTGTACCGTGAATTCGTAGTACGAGAGGGATTCCGTGATTGCCGCGATGGTGTACTCGTTCACTTCGGGGACGGTGAAGTTCAAGGAACTTACCACGTCGTTGTTGTTGTTCGGGTCAACCACACTTACCGTAACAACATTCCCACTTTGCGAGACTGCCACGTTGTAGCCGTCAAGACCATCTTGACCAGTATTACCGGTAAGACCAGTGGGGCCTCGGGCGGGGATCGGGTTGTTGCTCCCGTCAAGGATGCGGTCGTCGGCACTGTTGGCGGCTTTTACTCCGGTCGGAGCAACGCACCAGTAACCGGCAGCATCGACGTACATCAAAGGAGTGTCGCCATCTTGACCGGTATTACCGGTACTACCAGCGGGGCCTCGGGCGGGGATCGGGTTGTTGCTCCCGTCAAGGATGCGGTCGCTATCATCGACGGCTTTTACTCCGGTCGGAGCAACGCACCAGTAGCCAGACGCATCGACGTACACCAAAGGTGTGTAACCGTTAGTACCAGGAGAGCCAGGAGCGCCATTAGTTCCATTGGTTCCATTGGTTCCATTGGTTCCATTAGTTCCATTGGTTCCGTGGTTGATCGTGATAGGCGACTGATTTCCGGAGAAGTTGATGGTGAACCCCGTCGCCGTCGGGGTCACGCTCGTGATTAATGCCCCGCTGGTGATGGCACCATTCAAGGAGGTAGTAAGGGTCTGGAGGCTGGTGATGTCTTGCTCCACTTTAGTGACCCTGTCTTCGAGATCTTCGATTTCTCCCTTGTAGCAACTCCCAAGCAGGAAGGTAGCTGCAACCAAGGACAACAGACTGAATTTGATTGTCTTTCTCATAATTTGATAGTTAAAAATTAAAACTTGTCTCTAATAAATTCATTACTCGTTAAACCACATTGTGAATCTCATCCGTATCGCGTACATACCACAACGCTAATGGAGGAAATTCAAGGGCAAAGATATTTATTTCAGTGAAACCAACCAAGCGGTCGACGATTTTGAATAATAAATTAAGTTAAAAGTTTTCGTTCGATATTTCTCATCGTTTAACGTTTTATGGGATATGTTTTCGGGTGGTTGTGTTTTGAATCGTGATGGGGATGGATTCCAGCGCGTACGGTGGCGACGCGGCGGGAGGGGTAGCGCGTAGGGTGTAGTGAGTAGGGTGTAGTGGGTGACGGCACACCATTGAAAAAAGGCACTACGCTATACCGTAGACTAAGGTTACTGCCTACAAAGGTTGGGTTGGGCTGCTACGCGGTCTCCAGGAGGAGGAGCTTGTCGCGGGGATGATCGCGCGCCGTCTCCTATATATATATAAGGTGTGGGGAGGGGGAATATTGGGTAGAGGGGAGAGACGGGGGGGCGTATACAACAAGGCGCGAGGCGACCGTCGGAAGCGGCAAGCCTCCGACGGTCGCTTTGTCGCGATACTTCCAGGAGGTTCCGGTCAGCGGGGGGTTACGCGCTTCGCCGTTCCGGAAGCCGTCCCAGATCACGAGAAATAGCACCACGACCAGGAGTACCACCGCACCGCGCGTCTCCAGGAAAAATCCGGGCGCCTTTGGACCAGGATAACACACGCCGGCGCGAGCGCGATCAGGAGGGGCAATGCCCTCGGGAATTTGCCGCTCCCCAGGTTGTTCCCGTAGACGTTTTCCCGCGACGCGTAGAGGATGGGAACAAGGGATGCAATGCTGATCGGCAACGCGACCAAATGAGCAAGGAACGCGGCCAGGAGATCGGTCAACGCGGCGATCGCGACAATCAACGGTGCAATGGTCGCCGGAAGGAGTACCATAAAGTCATTTTTCATCGCGTGACAAGTTTATAGTATACATCCTTCGCCCGCGCGCCCGCGCCTGTCAGCCTGCAGGCACATCGGGGGGGAAATTCAATACCTTTCGCCTTCGTCCAGGACGGGGTCGATGGCGGGGTCGTCCGTTCCCATCGCGTTGAGGGCGTCGAGATCGAGGACGGGTCGTTGGCCGCGCGCGGGTTTCGCGAAGCGGGTACGCGCGGGGACGTTATCCGTGAAGTAGCCGCCCATTTTCAGGAAGAGGGCTCCGGAGAGGGGTTCGCCGGGGGGGATGACGCCGCCGGAGTAATCCACGCGGTGGCCGGCGCCGGCGGTAGCGTCGTTCGTGAAGGTGAAGGCGGTAGGTTCGAAATATTCGCCGTCCTTGCTGATAAACCACTGGTTGTCCCACGTCCCGAGGCGCGCGACGTTGCCCGCGGCGGGGTTAAAATTCTCCAGGAAATGGTAGGCGCCGGTATACCAGCGGGGGGCGGGAGGTCGGCCGTTATTATCCGCCGCGTCCAGTTCGACGCGTCGCCACTCGGCGATAAAGATCCACTCCTCGCCGTCGTGGAACCAGGCCTTGTAGAGCGACGACCCCGGGAACTTATCCTGGCGGGGATGCGGGCGGACGCGGGTCAACATCCGGTATATTTTGCCGGCCTGCCAGGGGTAGCGGAGAAAACTCTGTCCGCCGGAGCCTTCTCCCCCGAATTTGGTATAGGTGAAGCGTTCGCGTTGGCCGGGTTGGTTATTGACGCGGGTAAGCCGGGGCGCGTACTTGCCCATCAGCGAGGGGTTATCGGTGCGATATGCCGACCAGACGGAGAAGAGCACGCGTCGTTCCCGTTCCGAGTTGACCTGGATGCCGGCGTACCCCTCGCCGAAGCCGTTGCACATGAAGTAGGAGCCGATAACGTCCTGTCCGTCCGGGACGAAGACTTCGCTATAGAAATACTCCATGTTGCCGGCGGGGAGGTCGGGGCGGAAGTGCACGGAGGGGCCTCGGCGTCCGAAATGCGCGTTCGCGGGCGGCACGAAATTGATTCCCCCGTCCGCGGCCTCGCCCCATGCCAGGAGCGCCGGGAAGCGGAAGTAGGCGGGTCCGCTGAGGTCGCCGCGCGCCTGGAGGTCGACGCGGACGGTATTGCCGGCATGTCCCGGCGCGGGCGGCGGCAGCGCGAGCGATTCGAGGGCGAGGGTATCCGCGCGGGGGTCTTTCTTATCATACAGGTATTCCCGTTCGCTTGTCGTCGTCCCGTTGACGCTCATGGTGACGCGGAGCGCGTGCGGCGTCTCGCCGTCGGAGCATCCCTGGAGGGCGAGTTGCAGGAGGCCGTCGCCGCGGACGTTAAAATAGATACTATAAACGGTGTTGGGGTTAGTCCAGCGTCCCGTTCCGTCGGTGGGATTTAGCGCGCGTCGTTCGTTCGTCCCGCGCGCGTAGGCATTGGCGTGGACGGGGATGGAGACGACGCGCGTCGAGTCGGAGGCGGCCGTTGCCGGGGAGAAGGACGCGGCGAGGCACGTCCAGAGGCATAAAGTCAGTGTGCTGTTTTTCATCATTACAGGTATTTATGGTTTACATCAATCCTTGCCACGCGAAATAGCGCGGGAAAAGCCGGCGGGCCTCCGGCGGTCGGTCGAATATCCCGTAGACGGCCGACCCGCTGCCTGTCATCGAGGCATACAGCGCGCCTTCCGCCAGCAGTCGTTCCTTGATTTCCCGGACTTCCGGGACGAGCGCGGCGACGACCTTCTCGAAATCGTTCTCCACCCCCGTCCAGCGTTCCGGCGGCTGTTGCACGGCGCGGGCAAGCGACGCGCGAGCGGGCGGCGAGGGGGGCAGCAGGCGGTAGGCCCCGGCGGTCGACACCGAACGCGGCGGCTTGACCACGACCACGGCGCGCCCCGTCAGGTTGACGTCAAGGGGCGACATGATTTCCCCCCGTCCCCGCGCCACCACCGGTTGCCCGGAGATGAAAAAGGGGCAATCGCTGCCCAGCCGCGCGGCGTATTCCCGCAGGCGCGCCTCGCCCAGCTGCAGGTCGCAGAGCGCGTCCAACGCCTTCAGGGTAAAGGCGCCGTCGGACGACCCGCCCCCCAGCCCGGCCCCGGCGGGGACGCGCTTGTGGAGATGAACGCGCGCGGAAGGCAGGGGAAAGTCCGCCGACAGCAGGCGGTAGGCCCGCGCCACCAGGTTGTCGGCGGCCGGCCCGGAGGCCTCCCCGGTGCAGCGGAGCAGGCATTGCCCGCGACCGTCGGCAAGGTGAATCTCGAGTATATCCCTCAGGGCGATCGGGTAGAAGATCGTCTCGATGTCATGAAAACCGTCGGGGCGCTTGCCGGTAACGAAAAGCCCCAGGTTGATCTTGGCGTGTGGGTAGAGTATCATGCGCGAATCGTATTACCCCGCGAAGATAGCCGGCGCGAGCGACTTTTCGCGATTTTAATCCTACATTTGCCCCCGGAACTTAATAGCATGTGGGAATTACTGCAACATTGGGATCAAACGCTCTTCCTGGCGATCAACGGCGCGCACTGCCCCTGGGCTGACCGCTTCGTCGCCCTCTTCGCGAACAAAATGACGTGGGGGCCGATGTACGTCGCCCTCCTCTTCGCCCTGTGCAAGAACCGCGACTGGAAAAGCGCCCTCGCCGCCGTCGCCGCCTTCCTGCTCCTCGTCGTCCTCTCCGACCAACTCACCTCCCACCTCATCCGCCCCCTTGTCGCCCGCCCGCGACCTTCCCGCGCCGAAGGCCTCCAGGACGTCGTCCACCTGATCAACGGCCGCCGCGGGGGCGCCTTCGGATTCCCCTCGGCGCACGCCGCGAACACCGCCGCCCTCGCCGCCCTCGTCACCCTCGTCTACCGCCACAAACTCCTCTCCCTCTTCCTCGTCGCCTGGACGCTCCTCACCTGCCACGCCCGCGTCTATGCCGGCGTGCACTATCCCGGTGACGTCCTCGCCGGCGTCTGTCTCGGCGTACTCGTTGCCCTCCTCGTCCGCGCGCTATACCGAAAACTCCTCGACCGCTTCCCGCCACTCGCCCCCCGCGGGCGACCCCCCCTGTCGCTTGTCGCCGCCGTCGGCGCGACCACCGCGCTCCTCGTCGCCCTCCATGCCACCCTCGCGCCATGAAACAACCGCTCGCGCACCTCATGGCCATCGCCGCGGCCATCCTCTGGGGAACCACCTTCGTCTCCACCAAAATACTCCTCGACCACGGCCTCTCCCCCGCCGCCATCATGCTCTACCGCTTCCTCCTCGCCTACATCCTCATCCTCCCCATCACCATCAAACAAACCCGCGTCGCCCCCCTCCGCGACGAACTGCGATTCCTCGCCCTCGGACTCTCCGGCGGCTCCCTCTACTTCATCGCCGAAAACGTCGCCCTCCAACACACCCTCACCTCCAACGTCGCCATCCTCGTCTGCACCGCCCCACTCTTCACCGCCTTCCTCGCCAAAGCATTCCTACGCGAACAACTCAAACCACTCCAATGGTACGGATCCATCCTCGCCATGACAGGCGTCGTCATCATCGTCGCCAACGGAAACCCCTCCATCCACCTCGACCTCACCGGAGACCTCCTCGGCATCGCAGCCGCCATATCATGGGGAACCTACACCGTCATCGCGCGCCAGCTCGACAACCGCTACCACACCCTCCTCGTCACCCGGAAAGTCTTCTTCTACGGACTGATCACCCTCCTCCCCTTCCTCCTCCTCGCGCCGGAAACCCTCGACGTCGCCCCACTCCGTCGCCCCGCCGTCATCTGGAACCTCCTCTTCCTCGGCGCCATCGCCTCCTTCCTCTGCTACATCCTCTGGAACCGCGCCATCCAACAACTCGGGGCCACCCGCGCCAGCAACTACATCTACCTAAACCCCCTCGTCGCCCTCCTCACCGCCGCCATCGTCCTCTCCGAACAACTCGCGACCGGGGCCGCCGCCGGCGCCCTCCTCATCCTCGCCGGGGTATACCTCGGTGAACGACAAAAACCCCTCAAACAACAACCATGAACACCCCCGTCGCCCTCTACACCATCGCCGTCGCCGCCTACCACGCCGCCATCCGCGCCATCGCCCCCTTCCACCGCGGGGCCAGGGCATGGGTGAAAGGACGACGCGGGCAGTGGAAAAAAATCAACGCCATCACCCGCGACGACAGGCCCCTCGTCTGGTTCCACGTGGCCTCGCTCGGCGAATTTGAACAAGGACGACCACTCGTCGAAATGCTCCGCGAACGACAACCCCGCGCCCGCGTCCTCCTCACCTTCTTCTCCCCCTCCGGCTACGAACCGCGAAAAAACTACCCCGGCGCCGACGCCGTCTTCTACCTCCCCCCCGAATCGCCCCGCAACGCCAAACGCTTCCTGCAGGCCGTCCGACCCGACGTCGCCGTCTTCGTCAAATACGAATTCTGGTACCACTACCTCCGCGCCCTCCACCGCGCCGGCGTCCCCACCTACCTCCTCTCCGCCGCCTTCCGACCCTCCCAACCCTTCTTCCGCCCCTGGGGCGCCCTCCACCGGCGCATGTTGCGCTACTTCACCGCCATCCTCGTCCAGGACAACCACTCCGCCCGACTCCTCCGCGACATCGGACTACGCGACGTCAGCGTCACCGGCGACACCCGCTTCGACCGCGTCATAGCCATCGCCAACGCCCCCCTCGCCGTCGCGCCCGTCGACCGCTTCCGGGACGACGCGCCCCTCATCGTCTGCGGCAGCACCTGGCCCGCCGACGAAAAACTCATCGCCACCGTCGCCGCCCGCCACCCCTCCCTCCGCTGGCTGATCGCCCCCCACCAGATCGCCCCCCACCGACTCCGCGCCCTCCGCGCCCTCCTCGGCCCCGCCGCCGCCCTCCTCTCCGACTCGTCTGCCGACCTCCCCTCCTGCCGCTTCCTCGTCGTCGACCGGCTCGGACTCCTCTCCTCCCTCTACCGCCATGCCACCATCGCCTACATCGGCGGCGGATTCGGTCGCGGCATACACAACACCCTCGAAGCCGCCGTCTACGGACTCCCCGTCCTCTTCGGCCCCGCCTACCAACGCTTCGGCGAGGCCGTCGAGATGACACGCCTCGGCTGCGCCTTCCCCGTGCGCGATGCCCGGCAACTCGACCGGAAAATCACCGAACTCCTCTCCTCCCCCACCCTCCTCGCCCGTGTCAGCCAACAATCCGCCCTCTTCGTGCAACAACATTCCGGCGCCACCCTCCGCGCCTTCGACGTCATCTTCCAAGACCCCGCCGTCGCTCGCCCCTAACCACCCCCTCCCGCGCCCGTCGCCCACCGCCACCCACCCCTCCCCCCCCGTCGAAATCTTGTCGTCGCGCGGAAACATACCTCCGACCACAGCTTAAGGTATATTCCCGCGCGACGACATACCTCCCAGTCGTCGAAATTGCTTGTCGCGGCGCCGCGACAGACCTCCCCGTTGTCGGGAAACCTTGTCGCGTCGCCGCGACAAGCCTC
>JAIROI010000146.1 GCA_031257615.1 Odoribacteraceae bacterium | reverse complement strand
GAGAGTGCGTCCAATTCTCTACACCTCGTCCCTCCCACATACACAGCAGCACCTGCTAATAACTCGCGAGTACTCGGTCTTGCCGTCCGTTGTGTCCAGGAACAACCATAACCTAAACGAAATCGACATGCAAGCACACACACATATCGTCACGCGAGGCCCCGGAGGGGAACCTTCGGGCCTGGAAAAGTCCCGAGCAAGCAGGACGTGCGCGGGCGCAAGAAGAGCTAGCGCGGGCGCGAGAAGAGCTAGCGCGGGCGCGAGAAGAGCTAGCGCGGGCACGAGAAGGGCTTGCGCGGGCACGAGATGCGCTAGCGCGGTCACGAGACGCGCTAGCGCGGGCGCGAGACGAGCTCGCGCGGGCTCGAGAAGAGCTAGCGCGGGCTCGAGAAGAGCTAGCGCGGGCACGAGAAGAGCTAGCTCGGGAGCGAGAAGAGCTAGCGCGGGCACGAGAAGAGCTAGCGCGGGCGCGAGAAGAGCTAGCGCGGGCGCAAGAAGGACTAGCGCGGGCGCAAGAAGGACTAGCGCGGGCGCAAGAAGGACGTGCCCGGGAATCCCATCCCCTCCAGCGCGCGTAAAAAACAGCGTGTATGATACACCATCCGACGTATTTTCCACTATTTTTGTTTCGCCTTTCTCCGCGGGAGAAACGGCAACCGCGATTTGACATTTAAAACCCACGAGAACATGAAAAATCTATTCTTCTTCATCATTGGCTGTTCCCTGGCGCTGGCCGCCCGCGGGCAGCAGCAGGGCGCGGGCTATCCCGTCTCCCCCGTCCCCTTCACGAAAGTAAAAGTGACCGACGCCTTCTGGGGGCAGCGTCTCCAGGCCAGCCGGGAGGTTACCATCCCCCTGGCCTTCCAGAAGTGCGAGGAGACAGGGCGTTACAAGAACTTCGAGATGGCCGCCAACCCCGGCCCACAGAACAAGGTCACCGGCTATTCTTTCGATGACACGGACGTTTACAAGACCATCGAGGGAGCGAGCTACCTGCTGCAGAGTTTTCCCGACGAGAAGCTGAAGCGCTACATCGACAGCGTGCTGGTGATCGTCGCCTCCGCCCAGGAGCCGGACGGCTACCTCTACACGGCCCGTACCATGAACCCGGAGCACCCGCACGAGTGGGCCGGGGCGAAACGCTGGGAGAAGGTGGAAGACCTGAGCCACGAGTTTTATAACCTCGGGCACATGGTGGAGGGGGCCATCGCCCACTACCAGGCCACCGGCCAGCGGAATTTCCTCGACATCGCCATCCGCTACGCCGACTGCGTCTGCCGGGAGATCGGCGCGGGGAAGCTCGAGCTTGTCCCCGGTCACCAGATCGCTGAAATGGCGCTGGCGAAGCTCTACGTGCTCACCGGCGAGAAGAAGTATCTCGACATGGCCAAGTTCTTCGTCGACAAGCGGGGGTACACCTCGCGGAGGGACGCGTACAGCCAGGCCCACAAGCCGGTGCTGGAGCAGGACGAGGCCGTGGGACACGCCGTCAGGGCCGCCTACATGTATTCCGGCGTGGCCGACGTCGCCGCGCTCACGGGCGAGCAGGCCTACATCGACGCCATCGGGAGGATATGGGACAACGTGGTCTCGAAGAAACTTTACATCACCGGGGGCATCGGCGCCACGGGCAGCGGCGAGGCCTTCGGGAAAAACTACGAGTTGCCCAACATGTCGGCCTACTGCGAGACCTGCGCCGCCATCGGCAATGTCTACTGGAACTACCGCCTGTTTCTCCTCCACGGCGACGCCAAGTACTACGACGTCCTCGAGCGCAGCCTCTACAACGGCCTCCTGTCGGGCGTTTCCCTGGACGGCGACGGCTTTTTCTACCCCAATCCCCTCGAGTCCATCGGGCAACACGGTCGCGCGGCCTGGTTTGGCTGCGCCTGTTGTCCTTCCAACATCTGTCGCTTTATCCCCTCCATGCCCGGCTACGTCTACGCCGTGAAGGACGATCAGGTGTACGTCAATCTCTTTGTCTCGAACGAGGCGGAGATCCCCGTGAAGGGAAAGACGGTCAACCTGAAGCAGACCACCAACTACCCGTGGGACGGCGACGTGAAGATCGAGGTCTCCCCCCGCGGCGTCTCCTCCTTCGGCCTCAAGGTGCGCGTGCCGGGCTGGGCGCGCAACGAGGTTGTCCCCAGCGATCTCTATTATTACGCCGACGACAAGACGCCCTCTTTCAGCGTGCGCGTCAACGGGAAAGAGATCAGCGGGGCGACGGAACGGGGGTACATCACGATCTCCCGCAAGTGGAAGAAGGGCGACGCGGTCGAGCTGCATTTGGACATGGAGCCGCGGCTGGTGCGCGCTCACCAGGCCGTGGAGGCCGACCGCGGGAGGCTCGCCGTGGAGCGCGGGCCGGTGGTCTATTGCGCCGAGTGGCCGGACAATAACTTCAGCGTGTCGAGCACCTTCGCGGGGGGCGAGCCGCGTTTCGAGGCGGAGTATCGCCCGGAACTCCTGAAGGGGGTGGTGGTGCTGAAGGGCGACGTGCAGGCCCTGCGCTTCGACGACCGCGACAAGCTGCGCCCGGACGACGTCACCCTCACCCTGATCCCCTACTACGCCTGGGCGCACCGGGGGGCCGGGGAGATGGCGGTATGGCTGCCGGCGGAGCTGACGGCCACCCGTCCGGCGATGCCCCCGACGGTGGCTTCCCGGAGCAAGCTCGCCACGTCGCGAGGGAGCGCGGCCCGTTCCGCGATCAACGACCGCCTCGCGCCGCGCGGCCCGGAGGATCGTTCGGCCCCCTACTTCCACTGGTGGCCCAAGAACAACAGCGCGGAGTGGATCACCTACGAGTTTGCCGAACCCGCGCGAGTCTCGCGCTCCACCGTCTACTGGTTTGACGACGGCCCGTGGGGCGGTTGCCGCGTGCCCGCCGCCTGGAAGATCTACTACCGGGACGACGCGGGCAACTGGCAGCCCGTCCGGAACGCGTCGCCCTACCCGACGACCAGGGGCGTCGCCTGCCGCGTGACCTTCGAACCGGTCACCACCGGGGCGCTGAAGTTAGAGGTTCAACTCCCGGCGGAGCACTCCTCCGGGCTTTACGAATGGGAAGTTAATTAAGCACATAATACAAACACCATGAAACATCATTTCCACATCATCATCATCGCGATGCTCCTCATCGGGGGCGTCCGGGCCGCGGCTCAGACCCCGGAATGGCTTGACCCGCGCCTTAACCAGATCAACCGCGCGCAGGCGCGGGCCAATTTCTTCGCCTATCCCGACGCCGCGCAGGCCGAGGGGGTAAAGGAGGATGCCTCCAACTTCCTGTCGCTAAACGGCACGTGGAAGTTCAACTGGGTGAAAGACCAGACCGACCGACCCCTGAATTTCTACCGCGCGGACTTCGAGGACAGCCACTGGGTGGACTTTCCCGTCCCCGCCATCTGGGAGCTGAACGG
Source organism: Odoribacteraceae bacterium (assembly GCA_031257615.1). GTDB lineage: Bacteria > Bacteroidota > Bacteroidia > Bacteroidales > Marinifilaceae > JAIRKS01. The sequence continues at coordinate 1,294 of JAIROI010000146.1, read as the reverse complement.
CTATGGCGCTCCCGTGTACGTGAACGCCGGCTACCCCTGGTCGAGCCACTTCCGCCCCGATCCCCCGCGGATCGACGCCACGGATAACCACGTTGGCTCGTACCGCCGCTTCGTCGAGATCCCTGCCGACTGGAACGGCGACGAGGTGTTCCTCCGCGTCGGCTCCGCCACCTCCAACCTCTACGTTTGGGTCAACGGGCGTAGCGTCGGGTACAGCGAGGATAGCAAGATGGCGGCCGAGTTCAACATCACGAAGTTCGTCCGCCCCGGCAAGAACCTCATCGCCATGCAGGTCTATCGCTGGTGCGACGGCAGCTACCTCGAGGATCAGGACTTCTGGAGGCTTAGCGGCATCGCCCGCGACGTCTACCTCTATGCCCGCGAGAAGACGCGCGTCGAGGATCTCTTCGTCGTCCCCGACCTGGACGAGAATTACCGCGACGCCACCCTCTCCATCTCCGGCGTCACCAAGGGAAGCGTCACCATTGACACCGAGTTGTTCGACGCTGCCGGCAATTCCGTCGCTGCCCGCGGCGGGATTCGCGCCAACGGCTCCTTCCGCTCCTCGCTGGCTGTTGCCGCCCCGGCTCTCTGGAGCGCCGAGGCCCCTAACCTCTATCGCCTCGTGCTCACGGTCAAGGCCGGCGGAAAGGTGGTCGAGGTGATCCCGCAGCGCGTGGGCTTCCGCGAGATCGAGCTGAAGAAAGACCTCGGGCAGGTGTGGGTCAACGGCAAGCCTGTCCTCTTCAAGGGGGCCAACCGCCACGAGATGGATCCCGCCACCGGCTACGTCATCAGTCGCGAGCGCATGCTCCAGGATATCCGCGTGATCAAGGAGAATAACCTGAACGCCATCCGCACCTGCCACTACCCCGACGACCCCTACTGGTACGAACTTTGCGACGAGCACGGGGTGTACCTCGTCTGCGAGGCCAACATCGAGTCCCACGGCATGGGCTACGGCGAGCGCACCCTGGCCAAGAATCCCTCCTACGCCCTCGCCCACCTCGAGCGCAATCGCCGCATGGTCGAGGCCTTTAAGAACCACCCCTCCATCATCTTCTGGTCGCTCGGCAACGAGGCCGGCAATGGCCCCAACTTCGAGGAGTGCTACAACTGGATCAAGCAACGCGATCCCAGCCGCCCCGTGCAATACGAACAGGCATACCGCTCCTTTAACACCGACGTCACCTGCCCCATGTACGCCGGCCCGGACTGGATGAAGCGTTACGGGGAAGACAAGACCCAGCAGCGCCCCTTCATCCTCTGCGAGTACGCCCACGCTATGGGCAAC
>JAIROI010000127.1 GCA_031257615.1 Odoribacteraceae bacterium | reverse complement strand
CGAACGAAAGGGTCGCGGAGGGTGAGAGGAGGGTTTTGTTTGCGAACGATAGGGCCGCTGAGGGGGAGAGGAGAGGGGGAGGAGGCGTTCGGAAGGTCGCCCTGTATATGACCTGAGTTTGACATAAGAAATTAAGGATTCTGCGACATTTTGGGCCGCCCCGAAGTCAAATTGGGCCGCCCCAAATCTAATTTGGGCCGTCCCGAAGTCAATTTGGGGCGTCCCAAATCCGGTTTGGGCCGTCCCGAAGTCAATTTAGGCCGTCCCAAATTCAGTTTGGGGCGGTCCAAATCCGGTTTGGGGCGGTCCAAATCCGGTTTGGGGCGGTCCAAATCCATTTTGGGCCGTTCCAGATCCATTTTGGGGCGTCCCAAATTCAGTTTGGGGCGTCCCAAATCCAATTTGGGTTGACCCAAATTCAATTTGGGTTGACCCAAATTCAATTGCGGTCGACCGCAATTCGACGGGCATTGACAATAAATTGCTATAAAACAGGTGGTTTTTCGTTCGCGTCGCGTCAATCCACGATTTCTTGGGGAGAATTAGGGGTATGTGGGGGGGTAATCAAAGAGGGGGAGTAATCGAAACGGGGCGGGGGGCGTCGAACAGGTGTTGGACGCCCCCCGCGGGAGGTTGGCCGGTGGCGGGTCAGGCTTGGTTGTCGAGGTCGCGGATGGTCTTCTTGATGATGTCGATGGCCTCGCGCAGTTCGGGTTCGGTGATGACGAGGGGTGGCGCGAAGCGGATGATATGCTCGTGCGTGGGTTTGGCGAGCAGGCCGTTGTCTCGTAGTTTCAGGCAGACGTTCCACGCGGTTTCGTTGCCTTGCGGTCGGATGACGACGGCGTTGAGGAGTCCTTTCCCGCGGACGAGTTCGAGGCGGGGGGAGGAGACGGTAGAGAGTTCGTCGCGGAAGATTTGGCCGAGGCGCCGGGCGTTATCGACGAGTTGCTCGTCCTTGACGACTTGCAGGGCGGCGATGGAGACGCGGCAGGCGACGGGATTTCCCCCGTAGGTTGACCCGTGTTCTCCGGGTTTGATGGTGAGCATGATTTCGTCGTCGGCGAGGACGGCGGAGACGGGCATGGCGCCTCCGGAGAGCGCTTTGCCGAGGATCAGGATGTCGGGTCGGACGTTTTCGTGGTCGCAGGCTAGCATTCTTCCGGTGCGGGCGATGCCTGTTTGCACTTCGTCGGCGAGGAAGAGCACGCGTCGCGCCTTGCAGAGGTCGGCGGCTTTCCGGAGGTATCCGGGGTCCGGGACGTAGACGCCTGCCTCTCCCTGTATGGGTTCGAGGAGGAATCCGGCGACGTTGGGGTCTTCGAGGGCTTTTTCGAGTGCGGGGATGTTGTTGTAGGGGATGCGGGTGAATCCGGGGGTGAAGGGGCCGAAGCCGGCGTAGGAGGAGGGGTCGTCGGAGAGGCCGACGATGGTGATGGTTCGTCCGTGGAAGTTGCCGTCACAGACGATGACGCGGGCGCTGTCGGCGGGTATTCCCTTGACGTCGTAGGCCCACCGGCGGCAGAGTTTGAGGGCGGTTTCGTCGGCCTCGGCGCCGGTGTTCATGGGGAGCACCTTGTCGTATCCGAAGTACCGGGTGACGTACTCTTCCCATTCTCCGAGGACGTTGTTGTAGAATGCCCTGGAGGTGAGCGTGAGTGTCGCGGCCTGTCCGGTCATGGCCTGGATGATGGCGGGGTGGCAGTGTCCCTGGTTGACGGCGGAGTAGGCGGAGAGGAAGTCGAAGTATCGTTTCCCGTCGACGTCCCAGAGGTAGACGCCTTTTCCTTTTTCGATGACGACGGGGAGCGGGTGGTAGTTATGCGCCCCGTACTTGTCTTCTCGTTCGATGTAGTCGATTGCTTTCATGTTGTTTTTGTTTTGGTATTATACAATTTATGGGGTTTCTCGTTTTTTGCTTTTGAATATGCCGAGGTAGCTTTGGATGAGTTCCCGGAGGGTGTCGAAGTTTTCCTGGTAGGAGACGCCGATGCCCTGGATGGTCTCGGTGGCGTTGTAAGTGATTTTGGTATCGGTGTGGGAGTATGCTTTTAGTTTGAGTGTTCCTGGCGGGTTGAGTTTGACGTCGACGTCGAAGTCGCCGGTGACGGGTGTTTGTCCGGAGTTTTTGTTTCCCTCGATGACGTTTCCGTTGACGGATATGGAGACGCGGTCGTTCCAGACGCGGGTGGAGAGTGCGATTTCGAACTCGTTGTTGCTTTCCTGGTCTCCGGGCCGGTAGGCGACGCCGACGTCGAGGTTGGAGGTGAGGCGGGAGAGCCAGCGGGAGAATTGCCTGGAGAGCATTTCGCTGGCGGTGGCTACGCCTGTTTGATAGCCGGCGTCTCCGATGGCCTCTTGGGCGTCTTTGGGGTAGAAGCGGTTCATGATCAGGAGGGCGAAGACCTGTTTATTGATTTCGTCGGGGCTATCGAGGAGTCCCTGGAGGGTGCCTCGGGTTCGGGCGTCGAGGGAGGGGAACTCGATGCCGAAGTTGACGGTGGGGTTCATGAGGTTGTCGGTGAGGTGGAGGGTGCATTCGACGGGGATTTTGGTATTGTAGTCCCCGGCGTTCCAGTCGCTGACGGCCTCCTGGACGAGGTCGCCGAGGGAGGTTCTGAGGGGGTAGAGGGCGGTGACGTCGATGGTGGCGTTCGTGAGGTTTCCGTTCCAGGCGATGTTTCCCCCGGGTTGCAGGACAAATTGCTTGTTGATGAGGTTTCCCATGGTGAAGAGGTACTCTCCTTGCTCGATCGCGTAGTCTCCGAAGAGGGTGGTTCGGTTGTCTTTGTCGATGGCGAGGTGGAGGTTTCCGCGGCCGACGCTTTTGAGGATGTCCCCGACGGTGGGGTCGAAGATGAGTTGCAGTTCAAGGTTGTTGGCGATTTCTACGGCGATGTTGAGGTCGAAGGCGGGTGGGGTATTGCCGCCTTGTCGGGCGGTGGGGGTGGCGGTCGCGTTGCGCGGGGTGTTGACGAAGTGCAGGAAGTTGTACTCGTCGTCCAGCCCGGTGCTGCCGAGGGGGACGAAGAGGCGGGAGCCGCGGGCGGTTTTGAGGTTGGCGACGATGGCGGTGGCGCCGTCGTCGTCGTGGATTCTGGCTCTTCCCGACACCGCGAGTTGTCCGTGTAGGAACTCGTCGGGCGCCGGCGCGGCGTTGATGATCATGAAGTCGTTGAACTGGAGGTTGACGTCGTGCTGTCCCTTTTTCGCGTCGTAGAAGCCGGAGATGTTGACTTGGTTATTGTTGTTGTCGCGCAGTTGCAGTTGGTCGAAGATCAGCCTGCTGTTCTTGACGTCGAGTCTTTTGTCGAGGAGATAGGTCGTGTGGATGGGGGTCACGGGGATGGTGACGCGGTCGAATTCGAGGTATCCGTCGAGGAGCGGCTCGCTGGAGGGGCCGTCGATGGTGAGTATTCCCGAGATGGCGCCTGATCCCTCGCCGAGCGCGTCCGGGAAGTAGCTGGTGAGTTGTTTGGCCTCGAGGGAGGAGAGGATGCACTGGAGGTTGAGGCGATTGGTGGCGGGGTCGTAATGTCCCGACGCGGAGAGGGGCACGCGGTCGTTGACGCGGTTGGCGACGTCGACGCGGAGCAACTTTTCCCGGGCGTCCCAGTGGGTATTCGCGTTGATGGTGCCGATGGTATCGCGCGCGAAGCCCCAGTTGGCGAGTTCGATATTGGTATAAAAGAGGCGGTCGCGGTAGAGGTCCTGGACGCGCACGCTCCCGTTGAGCGTCCCGAAGAGCGGCAACGGTTTGCCGGGCATGACGCGGCTGACGTCCGCCAGCTTGAGGTTCTCGAACTGCACGAGGAGGGTGTCCCTCGGGTTTTCCCCGACGCGTCCCTTGAGTCGGAAGCGCTGGTCTCCGTGCGTCACTTCAAAGTTGTTGATGAAGAAATTGTCCTGTTCGCGCAGGATGAGCGATCGTTCGACGCGCCAGACGGTGTCCCCGATGATGATCACCCCGGGCTGCACGAGCAGTTGCATCACGCGCCGCTCCCCGTACTTCGACAGCCCGACGTCGAAGGAGAGCGCGCCGCTATAGGTCTCTCGTCCCCAATTGTTCCAGGTGAGTTCATTGGAGACGCGGTCGGGTTTGATTTCCGCGACGTCGCGCAGGTTATAGAGCGTCCCGACGCCGTTATAATGCAGTCGCGCGGCGGTGAGCGCGCTCGCGATGGAGTCGGTATTCCCGGAGAGTTTCAGCGCGGGCCGGGTCACCTGCAGCATCCCCCATTGTATGGAGTCGGCGGAGCACTCGAGGCGTATCCGCCCCGACTTCTCGCGTTTCGCCGAGAAGTCGACGCGATCCGAGAGGGAGAGGTCGGGGAAGACCACCGCCAGCAGCGAGTCGGCGTTCTTGAGGGTGAGGGAGCAGTCGAGGTCGAGGTCGCGGAGGGTCGGCGACGCGGCGGCGTTCTCGTGCGAGGGGAAGTAGGTGTAGAGGAGGTGGTCGAGGAGGTGATCGGGCCGGATGCCCAGGTAATTTCCCTCGATCTTCGCGTCGACGATATCCGACGAGAGGGTTGTCCGCCCGCGTTCCCCGTCGGCGGCGTGCGCGAAGAGGAGCGCGTCGATAGTGATCGATCCCCGCTCGTTGGAATAACCCAGCGGGGCCACGCGGAGGTTGGCCAGCGCGGAGTCGCCTCGCGTTTGCCATTGCCCGGCGAAGCGCGCGGCGACGGACTCCTGCCCGGCGAAGAGTTCCGGCGCCCACGAGTTCCATTCCCTGAGGCTCACCTCGCCGCGCGCGCCGATGGAAGTGCAGGAGTCCGACGTCTCGTACACCGCGTCGATCCGGGCGCGGATGGAGTCGTTATCGACGGAGGCGCTGACGTCGTAGCGGTCGCCCTCGCCCCGCGCGGAGAGTTGGACGTCCCGCAGTTCGGCGTCGAGCAGGCGCAGTCGTCGCGCCTCGCCCTTCAGGTTGAAGGCGTCGACTTGCTGCCGTTGTCCCGAGAAGGTTCCCTCGAACGAGCCGTTGCCGAGAAACTCCTGTCCGGAGAGCAGGGCGTAGTCGACGCGGTGGAGGCGGAGAGAGCCGTCGTACCGGTAGCCGGAGGAGTCGGCCCGGTAGGTTACCCCCACTTCCCCGGCGAGTCCCGGCGCGGCGCTCCGGGCTTCCGCGGAGAGGTCGTCGATCGCTCCGGCGACGCGTCCCGATATAATAAAGGTATCGAACCGGTCGAGCGCCCGCGGGAGGGGGAGGTAGTGGTTCTCGATCCAGGGCAGGTAGATGGCCCGCAGTTCCGCGGGCGACAGGCGCGCCTCTTCCACCTCGATCTCGAACCGGGCGTTAGCGAGGCGCGGCAGTCCCGCGGATCGAAAGGCGGCGCGGAGGCGCGTTTTCTCGCCGAGTCGCACGTCGAGATGCTTCCCCGTCAGGTTGGCCACGGTGTTACACACCTCGCCGCTCCCCGCCACCAGGTGGTGCATGTCCCGCAGCTCCTCGTTGAAATAGGCCAGGTCGTCGAGGTAGACCTCCGCGTCAGAGAAAACGTAGCGTTGCGGCATCTTCCGGACGAAATCCCGCCAGTACCCGGCGTTCGCGATCCACTCGTAGGCCAGCGTGTCGAGGTGCAGCCGGCTATTGCCCGCCCGGATGAGGGCGCTGGAGACGAGCAGGCGCGCGCTTCGCGCGTCCACGTCGGCGGTCAGTTCGTTCAACTTGAATCCCGACTTCTCCGTCAGGCTCAGTCCCTCGACGCGCGCCCGGAAGCCCCCGTCCGACAGGTCGATCGCGCGAACAACGGCGTTGACCTCCCGGCATGCCACGTCGCTCCAGTTGATCCCGAATCTTGTCGGCCGCGCGCGCTCCTCCCGGTAGTTGACGCGGCAGTCGCGCAGCTCCACCCGCGAAAGGTTCACCTTCCACCCGGGCGCTCCCGTCGTGTCCCCCGTCGCCAGCAGCGACCGCAGGAGGTCGAGCGTCGTTTCCCGCGCCCGGTAATTGAGGAAGGCCCTGTCGAGGCGCAGTTCTTTGACGGTAAAGGTGCGATGCATGAGTCTCACGGAATCCAGCCCGGCGAAAAGCCGCCCGGCGAAGAACAGCGTGTCCTGCCGGTCGTCCCTCAGCAACACGTTCTCCAGCACGATCGTCTCCAGGGGCCGGAAGTCCACCTTGCCCACCGAGAGTTCCAAACCGGTACGTTCCTGGAGTTGCCGCGTGACGCGCTCGATCAGTTTCGTCTGTATATAAGGGGTCATCAGCGTGAGATAAAGTCCCATCACCAGCGCCCCTAAACCAATCGCGCATAGGGAGAAAATGTTCGCTATTCTTTTTATATTCCTCATATTTATGACGACGGCAAATGTATGTAATATTGCGCTGCAAACAAGTCGCGCGCGAAAAAAATGAAAATGCCGGTTACCCGCCGGATTCCGCTCTGCGCTCAGACAATGTTGTACGCGCCCCGCACGTCGCCACCGGCGCCATCGAACCGGGATTTTGTAGTTCCGAAACGAGTTTTGGTAGTTCCCAAACGAGTTTTGGTAGTTCCCAAACGGAGTTTGGTAGTTACCAAACTGAGTTTGGTAGTTACCAAACTGAGTTTGGTAGTTCCCAAACGGAGTTTGGTAGTTCCGAAACGGAGTTTGGTAGTTCCCAAACAAGTTTTGGTAGTTACCAAACAAGTTTTGGTAGTTACCAAACTGAGTTTGGGAACTACCAAACTCCGTTTGGGAGTTACAAAAGGAGTTTTGGGAGTTACAAAACGGAGGGCCCGAGATACCGGAAGGAACCAGCGTCAGGAGAGGTAAGCCCGAAGACCAGATCGAAGTGGAAATATGACGGGCAATCTCCGACGGCCCCCTGACGAATATCAAGGATCTGGTGAACAAGGACGTCGACGACGCCTCCCCCTACGCGTTGAGGTTCGAGGAGGAGGAGAGGGGAAAATGCTTCTCTTACGTCGCGCGTTGGAGGAATACCCGGGGCGTCCCCGGCACGCGGTCGCCGGTACTGTCGGTTTGTATCCCGTAAACGCCTGCCTGTAAAGAGAGTGAATGAAACCATGTATTTTCTCTTTACTGTTACCGCGAGGCCCCGTCGCGTAAATTCGGCGGGGTCTTTTTTTTAGTTAGCGCGGTAGTTATTGGGGTGTAGCCTGTTAGGTGGTGCGCGGCATCTTTTTGGTGGGAGATCGTGAAAAAAGATGGCATGAAATGAATCAAAGTGGCAGATAATGCCATATATTTACGGCATTCAATTTAACGCGATCACATGGCTACTTTCGTTGGAGAATATACATGTAAATTAGACCACAAGGGAAGGATGGTTGTCCCGTCGTCCGTTCGCAAGGCCCTGTCCGAGGCCGGCGAGCGCGCCCTCGTGCTGCAGCGCAATCTCCATCGAAGGTGCATCGACGCGTACGCGAAGTCGCGTTGGATGAAGATGCTTGACGATTTCCAGACGCCGTACTCCGTTTTGAGCGAGAGCGAGTCGGAGTTTATTCGCGAGTTCGCGCGAGGGAATGCCGAGGTGGAGCCGGACGAGTCGTCGGGGCGGATACTGGTACCAAAGAAGTTACTGGATTGGATCGGCACGCGGAACGAGGTGGTGCTGGTGGGGCAGGGGATGAAATTGGAGATATGGGACGCCGGGCTGTACGAGGCGATGGAGCTTCCTCCGGGGGATGTCGCGAAGATGGCGTCCGAGGTGTATGAACGGTTGACGCGCGGGCGGCGGGTCGAGTGAATCTGTTTTTGACTGCACATATATATATAAGGTATGTATCACAAGGCTGTTCTCCTGGATAAATCCGTGACCGGGCTGAAGATTCGCCCGGGAGGGGTCTACTTTGACCTGACTTTCGGGGGTGGCGGTCACGCGCGAGAAATCCTGAGACGTCTGGAGGGGGGGAGAGTGATCGGCTTCGACAGGGACGCCGAGGCAAGAGAGAACGCGCCGAAGGACGACCGCTTCGCGTTCGTGCACCACAACTTCCGCTACCTGATGCACTTTGCCCGCTATCACGGGTGCGAGCAAGTGGATGGCATTTTGGCCGACCTGGGGGTGTCGTGGCACGACTTCGACACGGCCGAGCGCGGCTTCTCGTTTCGCTTCGACGCGCCGCTGGACATGCGTATGGACCGCCGCGGGGGGCGCACTGCCGCTGACGCGGTGAACGATTCGAGCGAGGAGGAGCTGCGTCGCGTCTTTTGGGAATACGGCGAGGTGAAGAATGCCAGGCAACTGGCGAAGCGGGTGGTGGAGGCGCGCGCCGTGGGGCCGCTGTTGCGGACGGGGGAATTTTTGCAGGTGATCGCGCCGCTCGCGCCGGCAGCGAAGGAGAAGAAATACTTCGCGCAGGTGTTTCAGGCCCTGCGGGTGGAGGTCAACGAGGAGTTGGAATCGCTCAAGGAGATGCTGCGGCAGTCGGTTGCGGCGTTGCGGCCCGGCGGTCGGCTCGCGGTGATCACCTACCACTCGCTGGAGGATCGCCTCGTGAAGAACTTCATGCGTTCGGGGAACTTCGAGGGGGAGGTGGAGAAGGATTTCTACGGGCGCGAACGACGACTGTTTGAACTCGTTAACCGGAAGGCGATCGAGCCGACGGACGAGGAAATTGAAGAGAACCCGCGGGCGCGCAGCGCGAAGTTGCGCGTGGCCGAGCGGACAGATCAACCCGTAAATCACGCGCCATGAACACGCGGAAAAACTTCTCGCGCCTCGAGAATGAAGAGAGGAAGGAGACTAAAGAGGCAATCGACGAATCGCTGAACGAGCTGCTTAACGGCAAGACGCTTGGCGAAAAGATCTTTTGGAGGAACAAGGGCATGGTCGCCTTTCTTGTCGCCATCGCCCTGTTTTACATCCACAATCGCAACCTGGTCGAGGCCGGGTATCGCGCGCAAGCCGATCTCATGATCAAGGTCGATAGCCTGCGTTACGAGTCGCTCATCATCAACCTGGAGTTGATGACCCTTAGCAGCCAGGCGGAGGTCATCCGCAGGGTCGAAGAAGCGGGTCTCGGGCTGGAGATCAGCAAAGAACCGCCGATCATGATCAAACCGTGAAGCACGATCCGCCATGAAACACAAGAACGCGCTTGTAGGTCGAATGATCTTGATCTACGGGATACTGGGTCTCACCTTTCCCCTTGTCGCCGGTAAGATCCTCTACACCCAGTTTTGGGAAGGAGAACGGCTGAAGCAACGCGTGCGCACGGAACAGGTAAAGGACAAGGAAATAGCGCCCGCGCGGGGGGACATACTCGCGGAAGACGGCCGCGTGCTGTCCCTCTCGCTCCCCAACTACGCGCTTTATTTTGACCCGCTCGCGAGCAAGGAAGCCTTTTTCGAGGAAAAGATAGACAGCCTCTCGATGCTCCTCTCCGGGATATTCAGGGACGGCACGCCGGCGGAATACCGCGCGAAAATACGGGCAGCGCGCTACGGGGCGAAGCCCAACCGCTACCTGCGCCTCGGCTCTCGCGACGCGACTTTCCACGAATTTCAGCAGATAAAGACCTTCCCCCTGCTGTGCGCGCCCAGAAAGAAGTCGGAAAGGGAAAACCCCAGCGGCCTCATTTTCACGCGCCACGACGTCAGGCGTCGCCCCTACGATCCGCTTGCCCGCCAGACCATCGGCTACCTGGGCGTCACGAAAGAAGACCCGCAATACCGGGGACGAGCCGGATTGGAAGAAGCCTACGAGCTTGACTTGCGGGGGGTGCCGGGCATCAGCCGCGCCGGGATGTTCTCCGGCACGTGGATACCGATCGAGGTGAAAAAGCCGGAGCGCGGTCGCGACGTGGTCACGACCATCAACGTCGATTACCAGTATATCGTCCACGAGGCCCTCCTGCGACAACTGCGGCACTACCAGGCGCGATCGGGCATGGCCATCCTGATGGAAGTGAAGACCGGCGACGTCAAGGCGATGGCCAACCTCGCGCGGCGGGGGACAAGCTCGGAGTACGTCGAGGAGCTTAATGGCGCCATCCGCAACATCTACGAGCCGGGGTCTGTCTTCAAGACAGCCGTCATGATGGCCCTCCTGGAAGACGGGCACGTGCATCCCGGCGACACGGTGGACCTGGGCAACGGCATCTACACCTACCACGATGGGAGGAAACTGCACGATCAGTCGCACGGCCACGTCGGTAAAGTGACCGTGCAGTATATCTTCGAACAGTCGTTGAACGGCATCTCCACCCTCGCCTACAAGTATTACGACAAACAGCGAACGGCCTTCGCGGATCGCCTGTACGCCATGCACCTGAACAAGAAACTTGGAGTGGAGATTGCCGGGGAGACCGCGCCGGTGATCCGCTACCCGACCGACAAAAAATGGTCGGGCAACACGGTCCCGTGGATGGCCATCGGCTACGAGGTGATGCTGACGCCGCTCCAGATACTCTCCTTTTATAATACGCTGGCGAACGACGGGCGGAGGATGAAGCCGCGTTTCGTCAAAGAGATACGGGCAGGCGACAAGGTGGTGCGGCGCGTTCCCGCGGAGGTGGTGGATCGCTCCATCTGCAGCCAAACAACCCTCAATCACCTGCGCGCGATGCTCGAGGGAGTCGCGGAACGCGGCACGGCAAGCTCCGTGCGCGGCACCACCTACGGGGTTGCCGGGAAAACCGGCACCGCGCGCCTGGCCGCCACCGGGGGGAGAGGCTACGGGGAAGTGCGATACCTGTCCAGCTTCGTCGGTTACTTTCCCGCCCGCGATCCCCTTTACTCCTGCATCGTGATGATCGAAGACCCCTCGCGGAGCGTGGGATACTACGGCAACGCGGTCGCCGGTTCCGCCTTCCGCGAGATATCAGACAGGGTACACGCCCTGGCCTCGCCCCGGTACATTGACTCGAGAGCAGAGACAAACGACCAGCTGCCGGTGAGCAAGAACGGCTACAAGTCCGACCTGCTCACCCTCTACGACGCGCTGGACATCCGGGTGCAGGGAAGCAAGGAAGCGCCGGAGTGGGTCGCGCCCTCTCGCGCGGAGGGCGAGATCGTCCTGAAACCCCGAGGGGTGGACTTCACCGCGGTGCCAAACGTCAAGGGGATGGGCCTGCGCGACGCCCTGTACCTGCTCGAGAATAGCGGGCTGAAGGTGGGCGTCAGCGGCGCGGGCATGGTGATGAAACAAACCATCGAACCGGGCAGGAAGGTGGCCCGGGGCAGCTACATACATGTTGAACTCAAATGAATCAAGACAATGAAACTACGTGAACTATTGCAAGGCATAGCCTGCGCCGCGGTGCAGGGAGACGCGGACGCGGAGATCCTCGGGGTGCACTTCGACTCGCGGCAGGTGGGCGAGGGATTCCTCTTCATTGCTCATCGCGGGACCTCGGTAGACGGACATGACTTTATCGGCAGCGCCATTGCTAACGGCGCGGTGGCCGTGCTGTTCGAGCAGTCGCCCCCGGAGCTGATCCCCGGGATCGTGTACGCGCGATGCGCCGACACTTCCCGCGCCCTCGGCATGGTCGCGGCCAACTTCTACGGCAACCCGTCGCGGGCCTTGAAGCTCGTCGGGGTCACCGGCACGAACGGGAAGACCACCACGGCGACGCTCCTCTACGAGCTTGTTCGTCTCCTCGGTCACCCGGCCGGCCTGCTCTCCACCGTGTGCAATTACGTGGACGGGAAGCGCTCCGAGACCTCCTGCACCACCCCCGATCCCGTTCACCTCAATGCCATGATGCGTCAGATGGTCGACGCGGGGTGTCGTTACTGCTTCATGGAGGTCAGCTCGCACGCCATCGACCAGCAACGCGTCAGCGGCCTGGCGTTCGACGGGGCCATCTTCTCCAACATCACGCACGACCACCTCGACTACCACAAGACCTTCAAGCGCTACATCGAGACCAAGAAAGCCTTCTTCGACGGCCTTCCCCGCGAGGCCTTCGCCCTCGCGAACGCGGACGACAAGCACGCGTCCGTCATGTTGCAGAACACCGCGGCCCGCGCCTACACCTACGCCTGCAAACGCTCGGCAGACTTCACCGCCAGGGCGATCGAGAGACGCCTCGACGGGATGCTCCTTTCCATCAACGGCAGCGAAGTATGGATGCAGTTCGTCGGCGACTTCAACGTCTACAACCTCCTTGCCGTCTACGCCGCGGCCTCTCTCCTGGGATTCTCGGACGCGGAGATACTGCCGGCAATGAGCCGTCTCGTCCCCGTCGCTGGTCGTTTCGACGTCCTCATCTCTCCCGCCGGCGTCATGGCGATCGTCGACTACGCGCACACCCCCGACGCCCTGGAAAACGTCCTCTCCACCATCGAGCGCCTCAAACACGCGGGCAGTCAGGTCATCACCGTCGTGGGCGCGGGGGGAGATCGCGACCGGACGAAGCGCCCGCTGATGGCCGCCGCCGCCTGCCGGTACAGCGACCGGGTCATACTCACCTCCGACAACCCCCGGAGCGAGGATCCTGAAGCCATCATCGAGGAGATGTACGAGGGCGCGCCGGCGGAAGCGCGCGACCGGGTGCTGCGCGTAAGTCGCAGGGAAGAAGCCATCCGCGCGGCCCTCCTCCTGGCGCGGCGCGACGACATCGTGCTCGTGGCCGGCAAAGGCCACGAGACGTACCAGGAGATCAAAGGCGTCAAACACCCGTTCGACGACAAGGAAATCATACGCGACCTCTTTACATCGTGAGCCATGTTATACTACCTCTTTGAATACCTCCGCGAGTTGGGCGTTCCCGGCGCCGGCGTCTTCCAGTACATCACCTTCCGTTCGGCGGCGGCCATCATCTTCTCCCTCCTGATCGCCACCGTCGTCGGGAAATACATCATCCGTTTCCTTCGCCAGCAGCAAGTGGGCGAGGAGATACGCGACCTCGGTCTCGACGGGCAGGCCCAGAAGTGCGGGACGCCCACGATGGGCGGCGTCATCATCCTCCTGGCCATCCTCATCCCTGTCATGCTGTTCGCTCGCTTGGGCAACATATACATCCAACTCATGCTCATCGCCACCCTCTGGCTGGGCCTCATCGGGTTCATGGACGACTACATCAAGACCTTCAAGCGCGACAAGCGCGGCCTGAAAGGTCGTTTCAAGATCATCGGGCAGGTAGGTCTCGGCCTGATCGTCGGCCTCACCCTCTACGCGAGCGACGACGTGGTCATCCGCGAGAAGGTGACGCGGGAGAACGCGGCGGTCGTCGCGTCGCGGGACGTCAAGTCGACGCGCACCACCATCCCCTTCTTCAAGAACAACCAGTTCGACTACGCCTGGTTCGGCGCCTTCGCGGGCAAGCGCGCCGAGAAGATCGGCTGGCTGGTCTTCATCGTCATCACCATCCTGATCGTGACGGCCGTCTCCAACGGCGCCAACCTCACCGACGGCCTGGACGGTCTGGCCACCGGCACCTCCGCCATCGCCGGCGTCACCCTGGGCATCCTCGCCTACGTGTCGGGAAACGTGGTGTACGCCGAATACCTCAACATCATGTACATCCCGCACTCCGGCGAGTTAGTCGTCTTCATCTCCGCCTTCATCGGCGCCACGATAGGCTTCCTGTGGTACAACTCCTACCCCGCGCAAGTCTTCATGGGCGACACCGGTAGCCTCTCCCTCGGGGGCGTCATTGCCGTCTTCGCCATCATCATCCACAAGGAGCTACTCATCCCGCTGCTCTGTGGCGTCTTCCTGATGGAAAACCTCTCGGTAGTGCTACAAGTCTCCTACTTCCGTTACACCCGGCGTCGCTTCGGCCAGGGCCGCCGGATATTCCTCATGGCCCCCCTGCACCACCATTTCCAGAAGCAGGGGCTACACGAGGCCAAGATCGTCACCCGCTTCTGGATCGTCGGCATTGCCCTGGCCGTCCTCACCATCGTCACCCTCAAAATACGTTAACCCGTGAAAGAGATCATCATCCTTGGAGGTGGAGAAAGCGGCGTCGGCGCCGCCCGCCTGGCCGCTCGCCTCGGCATGAACGCCTTCCTGTCCGACTCCGGGACACTCACCGGGGCCGCCCGCGCCGTCCTGCAAGAGCTGCGCGTCCCCTTCGAGGAGGGGCGGCACGATCGCCAACGCGTCGCCCGCGCCGGCCTCGTGATCAAAAGCCCCGGCATACCCGACTCCCTGCCCCTGCTCGTCGAACTGCGAGCGGCCGGGGCGGAGGTTATCTCCGAGATCGAGTTCGCGGGAAGACACACCCGCGCCGCCATCTACGGCGTCACCGGCAGCAACGGCAAAACCACCACCACCCTCCTCCTCCACCACCTCCTGCGCGTCGGAGGCGTCGACGCCGGCCTGGCGGGAAACGTCGGATACAGCCTCGCCGCCCGCGTGGCCACCGAGACCCGCGCCGCCTACGTCGTCGAGCTATCCAGCTTCCAGTTGGACGGCATATCCCGCTTCCGCTGCGACGCGGCCATCCTCACCAACATCACACCCGACCACCTCGACCGGTACGACCATCAATACTCCCGCTACATCGACGCCAAGTTCCGCGTGCTTCGCAACATGCGCCCCGACGACCTCTTCATCTACGGCGCCGACAGCGACGCGGTGCGCGAGAGAGTCGCCCGTTCCGCCCTGATCCCCCGCCTGGCCCCCTTCACCTGCCGCGACGACCCCCGTCACTCCGCCTGGATCGACGCGGCCGGTCGCCTCAACGCCCGCTGGCAAGAGCGCCGTTTCTCCATACCCCTGGCCGACCTTCCCCTGCGCGGCCGTCACAATGCCTACAACGCCATGGCTGCCGTCCTTGCCGCCATGAAAGCGGGCGTCGACGACCACCACCTCCGCCTCGGCCTCACCACCTTCACCCCCGTCGAACACCGCATGGAGCGCGTCGCCGAGATCAACGGCGTCACCTACATCAACGACTCCAAGGCCACCAACGTCGACTCCGCCTTCCACGCCCTCGAGGCCGTCCCCCCGCCCGTCATCTGGATCGCCGGGGGAACGGACAAGGGCAACGACTACGCCCCCCTGCTGCCCCTCGTCAGAGAGAAAGTAAAACTCCTCGTCTGCATGGGCGTCGACAACAGGAAACTCGTCGACAACTTCGCCAACGCCTGCCCGATCGTCGACGTCCACTCCCTCGACCGGGCCATGCAAGCGGTAGCCGAACGCGCCCGCCCCGGCGACGCCGTCCTCCTCTCCCCCTGCTGCGCCAGCTTCGACCTCTTCAAGAACTACGAGGAGCGCGGCCGCCTCTTCAAAGAACACGTCCACCGCCTCACCCCTTGACCCTCCCGCCATGAACATCTCCATACCCGAATGGCTAAAGCCCTACCTCGCCTTCAAGGGCGACCGCATCCTCTGGTACATGATCTTCCTCCTCGCGGCCATCTCCCTCGTGGTCGTCTTCTCCTCCACCGACAAGCTGGCCTACACCAAAATGGACGGCAACACCATCAAGCCCCTCGCCAAACAATTCGGGATGCTCGCCCTTGCCGTCGCCGCCATACTCTTCTTCCAGAACGTGCACTATAAATACTTCATCACCTTTGCCGGGATCACCTGCGCGCTCTCCATCCTCCTCCTCGTCCTCCCCTACCTCGAGGGCGGAATGCGCGTCAACGAAGCCTCGCGCTGGTTCAAGGTGCCGATCCTGGGCTTCTCCATCCAACCCTCCGAGTTCGCCAAGATCGGCGTCGTCATGTACATGTCCCGCGTCATCGCCTTCGAGCGGCGCGACGGCTATTGTCTCGACCGCGCCCTGATCCCCATTGCCATCCGCGTGATCCCCATCCTGGGCCTCATCTTCTATGAAAACTTCTCCACCTCCGTGTTCCTCGCCATAATCTGCCTGCTGCTCCTGTTCGTCGGGAGAATACGCGAGAAAACCATGATGATCATCCTCGCGTCGGCCGCCGTCCTCTCCGCGATATTCCTCCTGGTCATCTTCAACACCGAGGCGCTCGACAACCTGGGCCGCATAGGCGAAGTCAAAACCAGGCTGAGGCAAGAAAATACCCTCCAGCCCGAACAGGCAAAAATCGCCATCGCCCTGGGAGGACTCACCGGCGTCGGCACCGGCCGCAGCGTGCAACGCAACTTCATCCCCAACTCGCACTCCGACTACATCTACGCCATCATCGTCGAGGAATACGGATTCGCCGGCGGGGCCACCGTCATGGGCATCTACCTGATCATCCTCTACCGCATCGTCCTCATCATCCGGCGCTCCTCGCGAGCCTTCCCCGCCCTGTTAGTCACCGGACTGGGCCTCGCGATCGTCCTCCAGGCCCTCTTCCACGTGCTCGTCAACGTCGGACTCTTCTTCGAGACCGGACAGCCCCTGCCCCTCGTCAGCACCGGGGGCACCTCCATCGCCCTCGTCGGCGTCGCCCTCGGCATGATACAAAGCGTCGCCCACACCTTCTCCGACAGCGGACAACGGGAAGAACAAGAACAAAAAGAGAAAAGAAGCAAGGAAAGACAACGAGCCATCGAACGACTCAAACGACAGCAGGAAGAAGAAGACGCCGCCCCGCTTTCACCGTCCACTGAAAGCCGCTTTCACTGTCCACTGAAAGCCGCTTTCACCGTTCGGAGAACGCCGCTTTCACCGTCCACTGAAAGCCGCTTTCACCGCCCACTGAAAGCCGCTTTCAATGCCCTGTTAACGCCGCTCTACCTGCCCGTCTACCGGCGCGTCACTCACCCGATAAACGTAAAGCCATGAAAAAGATCATCATCAGCGGCGGGGGCACGGGCGGTCACGTCTTCCCGGCCATCGCGATAGCCCGGGCGCTGCAACGCGCCGGGGAAGTGGAACTCCTGTTCGTCGGCGCCGCCGGGAAAATGGAGATGGAGCGCGTGCCGGCTGCCGGTTACCCGATCGTGGGCCTGCCCGTGAGGGGATTCCGGCGACGCCTGACGTGGGAAAACGTCCGGGTGGCCGCGGACCTCTACAAAAGCCTGCGGGAGGCGCGACGAATAGTGAAACGCTTCCGCCCGGACGCGGTGGTGGGCGTGGGAGGATACGCCAGCGGCCCGGTGTGCCGGGAAGCGGCGCGGGCGGGAATACCCCTGGTGTTGCAGGAGCAAAACTCCCATGCCGGGCTGACGAACCGCCTGCTGGCGCGGCACGCGACAAGCGTCTGCGTGGCCTACGAGGGGATGGAACGGTTCTTCGAGCGGGAAAAGATCGTCCTCGCGGGCAACCCGGTGCGCGCCGAATTGCTGGCCGCGGCCGGCGCGCGGGAAGAAGCGCTCGACTTCTACGGGCTGGAGAGGGGAAAGGTGACGGTGCTGGTGACCGGCGGCAGCCTGGGCGCGCGGAGCCTGAACAACGCGATGGAGGCGTGGCTGCCGCGCTTCGCCGGGTGGACGGACGCGCAAGTGCTGTGGCAGTGCGGCAACCTCTACCGCGAGGAACTGGAGGAACGACTGGCGGGACGACTGCCGGCGAACGTCGTCCTGACGCCCTTCCTGCAACGCATGGAACTGGCGTACGCCTGCGCCGACGTGGTGGTGGCGAGGGCCGGCGCCTGCACGATCTCCGAACTGGCGCTGCTGGGGAAAGCGGCGGTGCTGGCGCCGTCGCCCAACGTGGCGGAGGACCACCAGCGGAAGAACGCCAGGGCGCTGGTGGAAAAAGAGGCCGCCCTGATGGTGGAAGACAGCGAGCTGGACAAGAAACTGGGGCCGCTGCTGGCAATCCTGGTGCAACTCGAGGGCGCGCGCGTCCTGCTGTCGGAGCGCGTCCGGGAACTGGCAATGGCGGACGCCGACGAGCGTATCGCCCGCGTGATACTCGATGCATGTAACGCTAAATAAATAAACATGGACAACACAATGACCAACACAATGCCCCGCCCCGTCTACCTCGTGGGCATAGGAGGCGTCGGGATGAGCGCCCTGGCGCGTTATTTCCGCCTGAAGGGATGCCCGGTGGCCGGGTACGACCGCACCGCCTCGCCGCTCACCCGGAAGATGAGCGAGGAAGAAGGGATCCCCGTCGCGTACGAGGACGACGAGCGGGAAGTGGATGAACTGTACCGGACGCCGGACAACGACCCGCTGGTGATCTACACGCCCGCCGTGCCGCCCGACAACCGCCTCCTGACCTTCTTCCGGGAACAAGGCGTCGCGCTCCATAAACGATCGGAGGTGCTGGGAATGATCTCCAGGGGCATGAAAGCGATATGCGTGGCCGGCACGCACGGCAAGACGACCGTCTCCACCATGACCGCCTTCCTGCTGCACTCCTCCGGGGTGGGATGCAACGCGTTCCTGGGAGGCGTCTCCACTAACTTCAACACGAACCTGCTGGTGAACCCCGCCTCGCCGTTCGTGGTGATCGAGGCCGACGAGTACGACCGTTCCTTCCTCCACCTGCACCCCCACGCGTCGCTGATCACCTCCATGGACGCCGACCACCTGGACGTGTACGGCACCCGCGAACACCTCGCGGAAGCCTTTGAACAGTTCGCCCGCCAGACCAGCGGGGCGCTCTTCGCGCGGAAAGGATTGCGGATCGAGAGCCGGGAGGTGAACGGCTACTACGCGGTCGATGAACGAGCGGATTACGCGGCCGTGCACCCGAGGGTGGAAGGCGCGGGATACCGCTTCGACTACGCGAGCCGGGACGCCTATATCCCCGATCTCCACCTGACCTTCCCCGGCCGGATGAACGTGGAGAACGCCGCGGCCGCCATCACCCTGGCCCTGCACGCGGGAGTGACCCCGAAGGAAGTGCGCCGGGCATTACCCGAATTTCGCGGGGTGGCGCGCCGCTTCGACGTGCAAGCCTCCGGTAAGGTGATCTACGTCGACGACTACGCCCACCACCCGCGAGAGATCGAGGCCGCGCTGACCTCCGCGCGAGAATTGTGGCCCGGCAAACGACTGACCGCGGCCTTCCAACCACACCTGTACACGCGAACCCGGGACTTCTACGCGGGCTTCGCGGAAAGCCTGAGCCTGGCCGACGAGGTGATCCTGCTGGAAATATACCCGGCGCGCGAGGAACCAATACCGGGAGTCTCCTCCCGACTGATCGCCGACCGGCTGACCGTGCCGCACGCGCTGGTGAGCCGCGAGGAGTTCCCCGGGATAGTGGAATCGCGCGTGACCGACGGCGTGTTCATGACCGTCGGCGCCGGCGATATCGACCGCTTCGTGCCGGCATTTAAAAAGATGTTCACCACAGACTGACGAAAATGAGAAACGCGTTATTGTACGCGATAAGCGCGGCCTTGCTTGCATACTTGATAATAATCCTTACCTTCGCGGCGACAAAGTGGGAAGAGGTGACATGCGAGGGGGTGAAAGTGAGGGTCGATAACGCGCGTGACGCCTTCGTGGACGAGAACGAGGTGTTGAAGATCATCCAAAAGGGATACGGTGAAATACTGGGAAAGAAGATCGCGACTGTCAACCGGGATAGCCTGGAAAGGGTGCTGGAAAAGGACCCGATGATCCACTCGGCACAAGCGTATCACGGCCTGGACGGCCTCGTCCGCGTGGTGGTCAAGCAACGCGAACCGATGGTGAGGGTAATGGCAGGCGAGAGCTACTACGTGGACAGGGAAAGGCGGGTGATGCCGCTCTCTTCGCGGTTTACATCGAGGGTGCTCGTCGCCACCGGCGCGATCAACAAGACGTTCGCTCGCGAGCAACTGGCAGCCTTCGCGGAGTACATCGCGGATCACCGCTTCTGGAACGCCTTCATCGAGCAGGTGGTGATGCTCCCCAACGGGGACGCGGTGCTGGTGCCGAAGGTAGGCGATTTCAAGATCGCGCTGGGTCAACTGGAAGGCTTCGAAGAACGCATGGAGAAGTTGATGGTCTTCCTCCAGAAAGGGATAAGGACGAAGGGATGGGGTCGTTACAAGGAAATAAACTTGAAGTTTGATAAGGAAATAGTTTGTGTGAGGAGATAATAAGAACCTGATGAATTACATGGCTTCACTGGATATGGGATCGGAAACGATGGTGATGGCGCTGGCGGAGATCAGCGCCGGCCGCGTTCATGTCCGCGCCGTGGAGCAAGTGGCGTCGGAGGGGATCGAACGCGGACGGGTGGTGAACGAGAAGCGCGCGAAGGCAGCCGTGAAGCGCTTGCTGGACGCGTTTCGCGAGAAACACGAGCTGAATGTCGATACCCTGCTGGTCTCCCTGCCCGCGAACCGGATGAACCGCGTGACGGTGAACGTGCCCCTGACGCCCTGCAAGAGAATCAACGCGACTTACCTGAAGAAACTGGAGAAACAGTGCATGGACGAGTACGCCACCGACGCCGGGTGGGAACCCGTGGTCGCGTTGCCGGTGTCGTTCCTCCTCGACGACAAGAAGACGCGACGCCCGCTGGGAGAACCGGTGGAGGAGGGAGAGGCTTGTTACGCGCTCTACCTGGCCCGCGAGGATGAAATAAGGAGAACCCGCGCGTGGCTGGCAACCCTCGGGGTGAAACGCGTGGAGTTTCACGCGGAGGTGGAAGCAATGGGACGGGCGCTGGTCGCGGACAGTGAAGGGGTTCAAGACTTCGCGTTGATTGATCTGGGGGCCGGAAGCACGAAGGTGATGGTGTTCCAGGAAGGCGTGGCCGTCCGCGATGTCGAGTTGCCCCTGGGGTGCCGCGAGATCGACAGGGACATCAGCGCCTCTTTCTCGTCCTCCTCGAACACGGGCGCCGCCTTCTCGCTCCCCCTGAACGTCGCCCACCGCTTGAAACACGAGCATGGAGGCGCGCTGTGCGCGACAGGGAAGAAGACGAAGATCGATATACCGAACATGAAGCATCGCGTGGACTCCCAGGCGTTATTGCGCGCTGAACAGTGTCGCCTGGAGGAGTTGCTGGAAGGCGCCATGCTCCAAATAAAGATTAGCGGGTGTTATCGTACCCTGGCCGACGGAATCCTGTTGACGGGCGGCGGTAGTCTCGCGAAAGACATCGATATACTGCTCGAGAAACTTTCGGCACATCGCACAGGATGGGCCGTCGCCGCGGGCATGGACGTCGCCGCGGAAGAGTGGTTGCAAACCCCGGGATACCTGACAGCCCTCGGGCTGCTGGCCTGTGCGCCCGGTCAGGAGAGTCTTCTCCAAAGAGTGCGAAATATATTTTTTCCTTAGTCAAGAGCCATGATAAGCGAAGTATTGAACGTGAGTGTTCCGAAGCAGGAAGCGTCCAGGATCAAGGTGTTGGGAGTGGGCGGCGGTGGCTGTAATGCAGTAAACCACATGTGCTACCAGGAGATAAAGGGCGTGGAGTTGGTGGTATGCAACACGGACATACAGGCGCTGCGGCAAAGTCCCGTGAGAAACCGGATACAGATCGGGAAAGTCCTGACAGAGGGACACGGCGCCGGGAATAACCCGGAGAAAGGAAAAGAGTCCGCCACCGAGACCATCGACTACATCCGTTCCGTGCTGGAGGAAAGCACGGACTTGCTTTTCATAGCAGTCGGCATGGGAGGCGGCACGGGCACCGGGGCCGCACCGGTCATCGCTCAACTGGCGAAGGAACTGGGGATACTGACCGTGGCTATCGTGACCATACCTTTTTATTTTGAGGGCCGGCGACGCGTGGAACAGGCCCTGAGAGGTATCGAGGAGCTGAACAAACACGTCGATTCCCTGTTGATCATCTGCAACGAGAAGCTCCGGGAGATCCACGGTAACCTGAAACTGTCACAGGCATTCAGGGAAGTGGACAACGTGCTGTCCGTTGCAGCAAGGAGTGTAGCGGAAATCGCCATCAGGGGAGGGAAAGTGAAGGTGGGCATGAATGACGTCTACGCGGTGCTGCGGAATAGCGGAGTGGCCCTGATGGGAGCCGGCGACGCGAAAGGAGAGGGACGAGCGATGAAAGCGCTTAACAATGCATTGGACTCCCCCCTTCTGAACAATAGTGATATCCGGGGCGCGTCCAAGGTTTTGCTGAATATATTGTACGGAGATAGCGAATGCGAACCGCATATGGACGAGATCCAGTCGATGAGAGCACATCTGAAGGCCCTGGCGAAGCGGGACGTGGAGATTAACTGGGGGTATGGAAGAGACAAGGAGCTGGGGCAGACACTGAGGGCGGTAGTGATCGTCTCGGGGTTCGCCCAGCGGTCGTTTGACTCTCTCCATTCCGATAAGGCGCCCTTCCAGGTGGAGGAGGTGGAGGACTTGGAGATGACGATGGAGGATTCCAAGAATGCAGAGAATAGACAACGCCGTAAAGCGCCACCCAAGGCGCCGCAGGAACAACGGCATGACGCGCGGCAAGAGAAAGAGCACCCCCAAAAATCACCGCACAAGCCAAAGCAAGGAGTGAACGCCCCTCCGAGGGTGGATGACTGGTTCGCTGGTCTTTTTGGAAACCCCGACTCGAACATGGAAAGGGACGCGTTCATATGAGAAAACGCAGGTTATGATAGAAGGACTACTTAATTTCGATCAAGACGAGGTGTCTCCGGTAATCATCAAGGTGATTGGAGTGGGGGGCGGCGGAGGTAATGCCGTGGAGTACATGCTGAAAGAGGGAATACGCGACGTGGACTTCGTGGTGTGTGACACGGACAAACAGGTGCTCGACCAGCTGCTCACCGGTGGCAAAGTAAAGAAAACAATACAATTGGGCGAGTCAAAACTGAAAGGACTCGGCACCGGTAAATGCACGGAGTGGGGCGAGGATGCCGCGCGAGAGAGTGAACGCGAGATAAAGGATATGCTGCGGGAGAACACCAAGATGGCGTTTATCACGGCGACGATGGGAGGAGGTACCGGAACGGGCGCGGCTCCCCTGATTGCCAAGTGGGCCAAAGAGATGGGGATTCTTACCGTGGGCGTGGTGGCATTCCCCATGCGCCTGGATGGTGATATACGGCTCGGAGAGGCGCGTAAAGGAATTGAACTCATGCATCAGAACGTGGACTCGCTGATCGTCATCGATAACGAAAAGATTTGTGAGTTACACGGGTCAAAGACGTGTAGCGACGCTTTCGCCACGGCCAACGATGTGCTGAGGATCGCGGTGAAGGGTATCGTGGAAATCATCACCCTGCCGGGACACGTTAACGTGGACTTTGCCGACGTGAAGACGGTGATGACGAATAGTCACATGGCCATTATGGGAGCAGCGAAGGCGTCGGGTAACGACCGGGCGAGCAAAGTGATAGCCGAGGCGTTGAATCACCCGTTGCTGAGCATAAATGACCTATCAGGCGCCAAGGACATCTTGTTGAGCATCTCCTCGGGAATAGACGATGACGAGATCTCCGTGGACGAGTTGATGGAGATCACCTCCTACGTGACCGAGCGGGTGAGAGAGGTCTCCGTGATCTGGGGCGTCGGTAAGGACGAGTCGTTGGGAGGAGATATCTCCGTGACGATCATTGCCACCGGTCTTCCCTTCGTCCAGGTGGATGATGTGCCGCCTCCTCTCCCCCCGGATGAACCTAAAGAAGGTGTGTATCAGGCCAGACTCGCTTACGTGGAGTCAATGTTAAACGAGCGCGACATACTCTTGCAGCCCAACCTCCCTGACGAAAAAATACAAGAATTAAAGGCAACTCCAGCCCATATCCGGCGCGGCGATATAAAAGTGAAAGAGATTTAAAGAAAAGAGTGCGGTGACGCACCCTGTAATTATATGGTTGAACAAAAATAGAAAATGGAAAGATTTAGAGATTTAGGTTTAGACGGGGAGATTCTTCAAGGAATAGCAGATTTAGGCTTTGAAATACCAACGCCCGTGCAGGAGAAAACCATTCCAGTGATCCTGGGCGATACAAACGACCTGGTCGTGTTGGCCCAAACGGGAACGGGGAAGACGGCAGCTTTTGGATTACCATTGCTGCAAAAGATTGACGCGGGACGTAAAGACACGCAAGTGCTGATCTTGAGTCCCACGCGGGAGTTGTGCGTGCAGATAGGGAATGATCTGAAAAATTATTCGAAGCACCGGAGGGATATTAATGTTGCCTGCGTGTACGGGGGCACCGATATTCGGAAACAGATACGGGAGGTGCAGCGCGGCGTACATATCATCGTGGCGACGCCGGGACGGTTGGTCGACTTGTTGAAGCGCGACGTCGTGCACATCGGATCAATATCCGCCGTGGTATTGGACGAGGCGGACGAGATGCTGAACATGGGCTTTCAGGAAGAACTGAATTTCATCCTCGAGGCCACGCCAAAAGAGAAGAACACCTACCTTTTCTCGGCAACGATGCCGAAAGAGGTGGAGGGGATAGCCAAGAATTACTTGTCGAACCCCATAGAGATTGCCGTTGGGAAGAAGAACCAGGGTGCGGACACGGTTTCGCACCACTATTACATGGTGCGCGCCAAGGATTGCTACGAGACGTTACGTCGGGTGATCGACTGCGCACCGGACATGTACGCGATCATCTTTACCCGCACGAAGAACGACGCGAGCGACATTGCCAAGCACCTGCAAAAGGACGGTATCGATTGCGATGCCCTGCACGGCGATTTGAGTCAGGCACAACGGGACAACGTGATGGCCGCCTTTCGTTCAAAACGTTTGAAGGTGTTGGTGGCGACCGACGTGGCAGCCAGGGGGCTGGATGTGGATTGCCTGACGCACGTTATCAATTACAACTTACCCGATGACGTGGAGAGTTACACCCACCGTAGCGGGCGCACCGGACGCGCCGGGAAAGAGGGTATATCTATCGCGATTATTCACTCCCGCGAGAGGGGCAAGTTGCGCCGCATCGAGGGAATGTTAAAGAAACAATTTATCTACCAGGAAGTGCCCGACGGCGATCAGATCTGTCGAGCACAGTTGGCCTTCTACGCCGATAAGATATTGACATCCGAGATGCAGGAGGAGTTGGAGCGCTATGACCAAGGAGTCTTCGAGAAATTCGAGGCCCTGAGCAAAGAGGAGTTGATACAGCATTTGGTCTCCTACGAGTTCGGTAAACTCCTGGGAAAGTACAAGGACACGGAAGATCTGAACCTGTCGGTCGGCGAACGAGGCGAACGGGGTGGCGAACGGGGTGGCGAACGGAAAGACCGAGACTACGGACGCGATCGCGGACGACGCGATAGTCGTAGCGAGCGCAGAGAGCGCAATGATCGCGTGGACAGCACAGAACGTACTGACCGCGCTGATCGTAGTGATAGTGATCGCGCAGATCGTAGCGACCGCGTTGAACGTGCGGATCGCGCGGATCGCAGTGATCGTAACGATCGACGCGACCGTGCCAGAGAGATATTCTTTAGTTCTTTCTCGATGAACGTTGGGCGGGAAGACGGGATGACTCCTCGCGACCTGATGGCCCTGATCAACCAACACTCCCGTCATCGCGGCGTAGAGGTGGGGGGCATACAGATATACGACAGCGACACCCGCTTCGAGATAGACGAGAACAGCGCCCATGACTTCTTTGTGGACTTCAAACGGGTATTCTTCAACGGCATACCGGTGACGCTCATCCCTGTTTCCGGACGCGTTGAAGGAAGCAGAGAGCGCGGTCGCGACCGGCGTAGCAGTCGCGCGTTTGCCTTCTCGGACAGACCCGGACACGGTCGGAGAGGCAATCACGACTGGCGGCGCAGGGAAGAATTTCCGGGGAAGCGCCGCGGAAAGCCCGGGAGCAATCCCAAAAAGCCGAGGAACTTCGGCAGATCTTGAGTGGTGAATCGCCTGGCGATTCCCCTCACTACACAATCTTTTAAAATTAAATACCATGGAAATTCGTAGTGCAACATTCGTAACGAGTAACACAGACGTGATGCAATGTCCAGCTCCGGATCGCCACGAGTATGCATTTATCGGGAGATCCAACGTCGGGAAGTCGTCTTTGATCAACATGTTAACCAACAACAGCAAGTTGGCGAAGACTTCCTCCACTCCCGGTAAGACGCAACTGATTAATCATTTCTTGATCGACAACGAGTGGTACCTGGTAGACCTCCCCGGGTACGGCTACGTCAAATCCTCCAAGACACTGCGGAAGCAGTTCAGCGCGATCATTCGCAACTACATCCTGCGCAGGGAAAACATGGTATGCTTGTTCGTGTTAGTAGACAGCCGTCACGCGCCTCGGGAGATCGATCTGGAGTTCATGGCCTGGCTGGGAGAAAACGGCATACCGTTCGTGATCGTCTTCACCAAGGCCGACAAACTGACAGCGAGGGCATGTCGGGACTGCATCTCCGCGTACGAAAAGGTAATGCTCGAACAATGGGAGAGCATGCCGCGCACCTTCCTCACCTCGGCGGAGAGTCGTCTGGGGCGGGAGGAACTGCTGGACTACCTGGATGAATTGAATCGTACCGTTAACAAGTTTTGGTGACTGAACAGATGGCGACACGTGAAACAGATGCGGCAGGGGTTGTATCATCGACTTCTTTCGAAAAGATACTTCCCCAATTGGAGTTTGACAGACCCTTGCAAGTCCTGTGCTTGAAATGGTGGAAACAACTGGAGGAAAAACACATCTTCTCGTTGATAGAAGTCTGGCAAGACGAACTGGAGAGGGAAGACCTGACCTTCGATGAATTTTCCACCTTACTATTCCCGTACGCGCGCGTGCAGGAGTGGTTAGCGGAGGACTCCGGCTTCCTGTCGGCCTACTCGCGAGAAGAGCAGGAGGAGATACGCGCGCAAGTCGAGGCCCGGCTATACGTTGCCTACGCGTGGATGGAGGCCGTACAACTCATCCGGGACGGAGAGTGGTTAGATTACATCTCGATGTTACTCTACAAGCTCGAAGCCTCCGGCTACCTGTACGATAGGGAGCGGCGGATACTCGTCCTCTCTGCCCTCTTCCGTTGGAGTCCGGAGGCGATCGAGATACCGGCCCGGGAATCCATCCGTACCTTACTCCTTTCCGAGCAGCGTCTTCTCCCGGAATCGTTCGATATCTTCCTGGAGCGTCAGCTCCTGTTCTTGGATACGAGAGACTTCCCCTACATGACAAGGACGCTGGAAAACATGTCGAGGATGGAAGGGGCCATGCGACTAATGGCGGCCAAGACCTTAGTCTCCAAAAACAACTCCTTGGACATTTGCGCCCGCGCCTCCTTCTACCGTCTGCTATACATGCTTTCGGGCTCGCACCCGGGACTGATCCGGGACAACGCCTTACGCACCCTTCTTTTCCGGAGCGCGGAGACAAAGTTTACCTTAAGCGACCTGATCAGCTTAGACATACCGGAGTTCATAGACAAGGTGCTTTCCCACACCTCCCTTGCTTCCGCCGCTGACGCCCAGGCGAGGGTATTCAGGGGCAGGGGGCAAGTGATGTTGAAAGAAGGCGTGATCTACTTGTCGCCGGAAAACCCCTCGTTAGCCGCGAGAGAAAGCGAGGTGCAAAACTCGGCGGCGATACCCCTGCGGTTGCTCTCCTCGAAAGACGAAAACTTCTCGGCGGGAGCGAGCATAGAGTCCCTCTCGATAGCCTGGCGGAGGGCCTACGAGGACTTCCAGCCCTTGCAGAAAAAGAAAAAGAGGCTCGTGGTAAAAGAACGTCCCAACGTGGGCGCGAGGGTAAAGATACAGGTAAAGAACCTCCACCACGCGAACCCCCTCCTGCTCTTTGTCCGCATTGTGGACGACCACTTCGAGGGCGACGGGATACTGCACGCTCGCCAGATCACCCGCGTCAAGCTGAACTCGTTGGGGGGCATCTTCAAGCCGGGAGACCGGATGATGGCCACCGTCGTGGAATCCACGCCGAGCAGGCTCTCCTTCTCGATCATCGACGAGTTAGATGCGATCGTCGGCACGCGCCACCATGCCGGGGAACTGACCAGCGCCCTGTTGATCGCGCAAAACAGACCGCTATCGACGTGGGTCAGCGAG
>JAIROI010000110.1 GCA_031257615.1 Odoribacteraceae bacterium | reverse complement strand
AAATAGCTATGCAGCCCCGGCTTGGTAAGGGAAAGTCCGGGGCGGTAGCTACGCAGCCCCGGCTTGGCAAAGGAAATTCCGGGGAAAATAGCTACGTAGCCCCGGCTTGGCAAAGGAATATCCGGGGAAATAGCCACGCAGCCCTGTCTTGAATCGAACGTTGGTTGTTAAAACGCCGGTCGGCGGAAGGTTCCTTTTCGTTGGCGGGGAGACTCCGCCGGTCGACAGAAGGTTTCTTTACTTCATAAATGGTTTAATGACGGGCGGTTCTCCTTTGCTTAGCGCGTTTTCCGATCGGCCGGAGGGGGATTCGTTATCCGAAAAGGCGGTTCTTTTTATTTTAGGTAGCGGCGCGACAAGAAAACTTTATTAACTTTGTGCGCTGAAGGGGTTTTTAGGGAAGATGTGGCCGGGAGAAGACCTTCAAAGAGAGTAATTAAATAGAAAAACGGACGACATTATGTCATATATAAAGAAAGAATCGCGACCTCAGGAGAATGAACATACGACCGCCTACCGGAAGATCAACAAAAAAGAGATCGAGACGCTGGAGGGAAACGGATGCTCGTGCGACGACTGGTCGAGGGTAAGGGTGAAGGAAGGATTTATTGCCGATCGCGTCCGGGACGCGCGGTTGTCGGGAGACGTATATCTGGGGGTCTTCCGGCGGCAGGTGGTCTTTGCCGGAAGTCTCGTCAGGCATTCAGGGATATACAACGCCGCGGTGCACAACTGCGCGATCGATGACGACGTCTACATACATCAAGTCAAAAACTATATCGCCAACTACCGCGTGGAGCGCAACGCGATGATCGAGTGCGTCGACACCCTGTCCGTGGAAGGCCCGTCGCGATTCGGGAACGGGACGCGCGTGTCGGTGCTCACCGAGGACGGCGCGCGGGCGGTGCCGATCTTCAACGAGTTATCGGCGCACCTCGCCTACCTGATTGCCTTCTACCGCCATCGCCCGCGATTGATCGCCAACCTGCAACGACTGATCGACGCGTACACCGCGGAGTCCGCCGGGGGAGTCATCGGCGAGGGCGCGCGGCTGTCGGGATGCCGTACCATCCGCGACGTCAACATCGGGCCGGGGGCCGTCGTCGAGGGCGTATACCGGCTCGAGGACGGCACCATCAATAGCTCTCCGGAAGACCCGGCGTACGTGGGGCCGGGCGTCATCGCGCGGCATTTCATCACCACCAGCGGTAGCTCTGTCAGCGAATCGTCCGTGATCACCCACTGCTTCGTCGGACAGGGGACGATCCTCGGCAAGCAATACTCCGCCGAGCACTCCATCTTCTCGGCCAATTGCCAGGGATTCCACGGGGAAGCCTGCTCGATCTTCGCCGGGCCATACACCGTCTCCCACCACAAATCGACGCTCCTCATCGCGGCCTACTTCGCCTTCCTGAACGCGGGCAGCGGGTCGAACCAGAGCAATCACATGTACAAGCTCGGCCCCATCCACCAGGGAATCATCGAGCGCGGCAGCAAAACCGCCAGCGATTCCTATATTCTCTGGCCGGCCAAGATCGGCGCGTTTTCCCTCGTCATGGGCCGCCACTACCGCAACCTCGACGCCTCCGACATGCCCTTCTCCTACCTCATCGAGAACACCGACGAGAGCTACCTCGCTCCCGGCGTCAACCTCCGCAGCATCGGCGCGGTCCGCGACGTCCAGAAGTGGCCTCTCCGCGACCGCCGACGCGAAGCCCGTCCCCTCGACAGCATCCTCTTTAACATGCTCAGCCCTTACTCCGTCCAGAAGATGATCCGCGGCCGCGACATCCTCCGGGAACTGGAACGGGCCTCCGGGCGCACGTCGGATTACTACATGTTCAATAGCGCCAAGATCACCCACCGCGCCCTCCAGCGGGGACTCCAACTCTATCGTCTGGGCATCGTCAAGTTCCTCGGCAACGGCGTCGTGAACCGCCTCGACCGCGCCGCGTTCTCCAGCGAGGAGGAGCTGCGCGACGTCCTCCGGCCCACCGCCGGCGGCGAGGGAGAATGGGTGGACATCGCTGGACTGATGGCCCCCAAGGAGGAGGTCAGCCGGCTCATCGAGGAGATCGAGGAAGGACGCGCGGCGTCGCTCGACCTGATCAACAACGCCTTCCGGGAATGGAAAGAGCGCTACCCGGAGTGGACATGGAACTGGACCGCCGCCCGCCTGCGCGCCGAGGCAGGCGTCGACGTCTCGACCGTCGCGGCGGCCCGCCTCCGGGAGTTCGCCGGGGAATGGAGGGACGCCGTCGTGACGCTCGACAGGATGATGTACGAGGACGCCCGCAAGGAATTTGCCCTGCGATCGCGCGTCGGCTTCGGCATCGACGGCGAGGAAGAAACCCGCGCCGAAGACTTCGAAAACGTGCGGGGAGAATTCGACAACCACCCCACCGTGAGGAATATCCTCGAGCATATCGAACGTAAAGAACGCCTCTTCGAGAGGGTCTCCGAGAAACTACAACTAATACAATAGACCATGTGCGGGATTGTCGCCTACGTCGGGGAACGAACAGCTTACCCGATCTTGATAAAAGGATTACAACGCCTCGAGTACCGCGGGTACGACTCCGCGGGCGTGGCCCTCTTCAACGGCAAGGTACGCGTCTACAAGTGCAAGGGCAGGGTCAAGGAACTGCAAACCCTCGCCCGGGACGAGGACGTCAGCGGCTCCATCGGCATGGGCCATACCCGCTGGGCTACCCACGGCGAACCCAGCGACGCGAACGCCCACCCCCACCGTTCCACGCGCGGCCTCTTTCACGTCGTCCATAACGGCATCATCGAAAATCATCTTCACCTCAAAAAGGAACTCGCCCTCCGAGGCTATACCTTCCACACCGACACCGACACCGAAGTGCTCGCTAACCTCATCGAGGACGTATACCGCGAGCAACGCGTCAGCGCCGAACTGGCCACCCGCCTCGCCCTCACGCGGGTCGTCGGGGCCTACGGGCTGGTGATCCTCTGCGAGGACGAACCGGGACGACTCATCGCCGCCCGCAAAGGAAGTCCCCTCGTCATCGGCGTCGGCGAACGCGAGTATTTCCTGGCCTCCGACGCCATGCCCATCATCGAGTACACCGACCGCGTCATCTACATGAACGACGAGGAAGTGGCCGTCATCACCCCCGATTCCATCGACCTCAAAGACCTCTACAACGACGCCAAAACCCCCGACATTAAAACCATCCGGATGCATATCGACAGCGTCGACAAGGGCGAATACCCCCACTTCATGCTCAAAGAAATCCACGAGCAACCACACTCCGTCACCGATACCTTCCGCGGACGCGTCGCCGCGGATTCCAGCAAGATATTCCTCGGTGGCATCCTCGACGTCATGCCCCTCCTGATCGAGGCCCGCCGCGTCATCATCATCGCCTGCGGCACCTCCTGGCACGCCGCCCTCGTCGGCGAACACCTCTTCGAGCAGTACGCCCGACTCCCCGCGGAGGTCGAATACGCCTCCGAGTTCCGCTACCGCGACCCCATCGTCGGAAAGGGAGACCTCGTCATCGCTATCTCGCAAAGCGGCGAAACCGCGGACACCCTCGCCGCTACACGACTCGCGAAAGACTCCGGCGCCACCGTCCTCGGTATATGCAACGTCGCCGGCTCCTCCATCGCCCGGGAAACGCGAGCGGGCGTCTATACCCGCGCCGGCGTCGAGATCGGCGTCGCCAGCACCAAGGCCTTCACCTCCCAGATCACCGTCCTCGCCATGATGGCCTTCCTCCTCGGCAGCAAAAGACAGGCGCTCCCGCCGGATAATTACCGGGCGCTGATCAATGAACTTACCCGCGTCCCCGAACTGATCTCCGAGGCCCTGGGGCAGGAGGAGCGCGTCCGGGAGATCGCTCACCTTTACAAGGGGGTCTCGAACGCCCTGTTTCTTGGCCGCGGCATCCTCTTTCCCGTGGCCCTCGAGGGCGCGCTCAAACTAAAGGAGATTTCTTATATCCACGCCGAGGGATACCCCGCCGCCGAGATGAAACACGGCCCCATCGCTCTCGTCGACGATTCCCTCCCCGTCTTCGTCCTGGCCCCGACCGACCGACTCTACGAGAAGACGGCAAGCAATATCCAGGAGGTGAAAACGCGCGGCGGCCGCGTCATCGCCATCGCCACCCGCGGCAACACCGACGTCTATCGCCTCGCCGACCACGTGATCGAGATCCCCCCTTGCCGCGAGGCGCTCTCCCCCCTCCCCGCCATCATCCCCCTCCAACTCCTCGCTTACCACGTCGCCGTGGCCCGCGGCTGCAACGTCGACCAACCCCGCAACCTCGCCAAATCCGTTACCGTCGAGTAGCCCCGCGGTCTCCGGATCGAAAGGCTTTCCAGCGCGGGCGCGAGAAGAGCTAGCGCGGGCGCGAGAAGAGCTAGCGCGGGCACGAGAAGAGCTAGCGCGGGCGCGAGAAGAGCTAGCGCGGGCGCGAGAAGAGCTAGCGCGGGCACGAGAAGAGCTAGCGCGGGCACGAGAAGAGCTAGCGCGGGCACGAGAAGAGCTAGCGCGGGCACGAGAAGAGCTAGCGCGTGCACGAGAAGGGCTTGCGCGGGCCGGGAAGCACCCTCTTTATCTCCCGGCGCGAGAAAAAATCGAAATAGTCTCCATCCAAACGGCGATTCGCGTGTTTCTATCCTGTAAACGGAGAAACATGAAAGAAGAAGACCTTTTGCAAGAAGCCATCAGGCAAGGTACCAACGCGGGAAGATTCTTCACCGGTCAGGCGACAGGGGAAGAAAAGTCAAGCCTCGCGGAGTGGCGCGGAGCGTCCGAAAAGCGCGAGGCATTGCTCGAAGAGATCGCGTCGCCGGAAGCATTGAAAGCATCCATCGCCGAGTACGAGGCCCTGGAAAGGCGGAAAGCATGGCCGGAATTAAAGGCGCGGCTGCGAGTGGGGGAGAGGCGGATGTATCGTCGCGCGGCGGCGGCAGTGGCCGCGGTCGCGCTTGTCGGGCTGGGACTTTACCTGTGGGGGAGCGGGGGAGAGGAGCAGGGGGGAGAGGAGATCGCGCCGGGCGGTTACCGGGCAATACTGATTGTCGGGGACGCGTCGCCGATCTCCATCGGGGAGGGCGCGCGGGGCGCGTTGCTGGCGGACTCCTCGGTGGTGGTGGAGAACAACCTGCTGATCCAGGCGACGCCGCGCGAAAAGGGGCCTGACCGGGTGGTGGTGACGCCGCGCGGCGGGGAGTTCCCGCTGGCGCTGGCGGACGGGACGCGGGTATGGCTGAACGCCGAGACGCGCCTGACTTTCCCGGCTGCCTTCGACGACTCGACGCGGGCGGTGACCCTCTCCGGCGAGGCTTACTTCGAGGTAGCGCGCGACGAGGCGAGGCCCTTTATCGTCAAGACAAGTCGTTCGCTGGTGCGGGTATACGGCACGTCGTTCAACGCGCGGGCCTATCCCGACGACGCGCGGCAGCGGATCACCCTGGAGCGCGGCAGCCTGGGCGTCAGGGTGGGGGAGAGGGAGTACCTGTTAAGGCCCGGCGAGCAGGCCTCGACGACGGCCAACGGCGAGACGACAGTGACGCTCGCCGACGCGCGGAAACAAGGCGTGTGGCGCGAGGGCAAATTCGCCTTCGAGCGGGAGAGCCTCGAGGAGATCATGAAACAGCTGGCGCGGTGGTACAACGTGGAGGTCGTCTTCGCGGACCGCCGCGCCGGGCAGCTCCACTTCAGCGGCGAGTTAAATCGCTACAACGACCTGGGGCGACTCCTGAAGATGATAGAGCTGACCACCCGCATCGAGTTCGAGATCAAAGAAAGGACGATCATCGTACACGCCCGTTAAATGAAACAACACACATTTAAAAATAGAATCACCATGAGTACATGTCATCACGCGCGAGGCACACTCTCGCGCCTCACCCTGGCCCTGCTTGCCTTCCTCTTGCCCACCCTTTCCAGCGCCTACTCGCAGGGCGAGCGCTTCGACTTCAAGGTGGAGGCTCTCGCCCCGGAGCGAGTGCTCGAGCGTCTCGGCGCCCTCGCGCGCTACGCGTTTCTCTACAACCACGAGGAGTTGGAGGGGATCGCCCCGCGCGCCCTCTCCTTCGAGAACGCCACCGTGGAGGAGATCATGGACGAGTTCCTGCGCGCCTCGCACCTCTACTACAGCATCGATGACGGCGTCGTCATCATCTCGCCGAAGGTAGCCCGCCAGCGCGACACCCTCTCCTTCGCGCGCTTCGTGGGCAAGGTCACCAACGCCCGCGGTCTCCCGCTCTCCTCCGTGAACGTGCGGCCGCGCGGCTCCAACGCCGGCGTTTCCACGGACGCCAACGGGGAATTCGCGCTACGACTGCCGGCGCGCGACACGATCGTGTTGCTCTTCTCGCACGTCGGCATGACCTCCCGCGCCCTCCGTTTCATGGGCGTGAAGGGGGGCGAGACGCGGACGGTGGAGGTGACGATGGAGGAAGAGGAGGTGAGCCTGGAAGACGTGCTGGTCACGGGCTACCAGACCATCCGCAAGTCGGAGATGGTAGGCTCCGCGCACGTCGTCAAGCGCGAGGATCTCTTCTACGACGGCGTCAACAGCATCGAGCAGATGCTTCAGGGGATGGTACCCGGCATGTTGGTCACCAACACCGACGGGCTGGTAGGCACGCGCCAGAAGGTGCGCGTCCGCGGCACCTCCACCCTCCTGGGCAACCAGGAGCCGGTATGGGTCGTGGACGGAGTCATCCAGGAAGACCCCCTGCCCTTTCGCGCCGAGGAACTCAATAACATGGAACCGTCGAGCGAGGAGATGATCCGCGCCTTCGTCGGCAGCGCCATCGCCTGGCTGAACCCGAACGACATCGAGGACATCACCGTCCTCAAGGACGCCTCCGCCACCGTGCTATACGGCGTGAAGGCCGCCAACGGCGTGATCGTCATCACCACAAAGCGGGGAAAGGAAGGCCGCCTCTCCATCGGTTACAGCGGCGGGGCGAGCGTCACGAACAAGCTGACGTACGAGCGGATGAACCTCATGAATTCCAAGGAGCGCGTCACCGTGTCGCGCGAGATGTACGAGCGCCGCCTCTACGGAAGCAGGGGAGTGGAGGGAGTCGGCTACGAGTTCGAGCTAAAGCGATACCTCAACAAGGAGATCTCCTACGACGCCTTCAACGCCCGGGTAAAGGAGCTGGAGGAGATGAACACCGACTGGTTCGACATCCTCTACCGCGCCCCCGTCAGCCACAACCACGCCCTGAATCTCTCCGGCGGCTCCGGCAACCTCACCTATTACGCCTCCGCCTACACCCGCCAGAACATCGGCGCGGCGCGGGGCAACGACGCGCGCTCCTACGGCGCCTCCCTACGCGTGGACGCGCGGGTCAACGAGCGACTGTCGGCGGGCGCGCGCCTCTCCGCGAACTACTCGGAGACGAACGGTTTCTACACCATAGACCCTTACAGTTACGCCGCCCGCTCCAGTCGCGCCATCCCCTGCTTCGACGAGAACGGCGACCGTTTCTTCTACAAGAAGGACGCCCAGGGATACCGCTACAACGTGCTTAACGAGATCGACAACACCGGCAACAAGAACGAGGAACGCGGCGCCTCCTTCTCCCTCAACCTCCGCTACGACTTCCTCCCCGGCGCTCGCTACGAGTCCCTTTTCAGTTACTCCACCAGCAACGTGAACGGCGAGACCTACGCCTCCGAGGACAGCTACTACATCACCAAGATCCGCCGCTACGAGGTGGGCGCGGTCGAGGCCGGCGAGCCGCTCTACGTCCAGTCGCAACTGCCACACGGCGGTGAACTCAACCTGATGAACACCCGCGCGAACTCCCTCACATGGAGAAACAGCATCTCCTTTAACCGACTCTTCGCCGGCGCGCACCGCGTCGGG
This sequence comes from Odoribacteraceae bacterium, assembly GCA_031257615.1. Taxonomy (GTDB): domain Bacteria; phylum Bacteroidota; class Bacteroidia; order Bacteroidales; family Marinifilaceae; genus JAIRKS01. Next base: position 2,212 of record JAIROI010000110.1, on the reverse strand, counting down.
CTGATCCTCGGCCAGGAGGCGCGAAGCGCCGCCAAGCAAGGCGAGTCGAGCCGCGTCTACGGCTACTTCCCCAACCGCGGCAAGAACATCGCCCTTCCGCCGGTGACGATCGCGAGTACCAGCCTCGCGATCATGGCCAACCCCATCTACAACACCATGAAGCCGACGATCACCGACTCCCGCTCCAATTTTCTCTCCTTTTACAGCAGCCTCACCTACTCCTTCGCCGAGCGCTACGTGGCCACGGCCAGCATCCGCTCCGACGCCTCCAACCGCTTCGGCCAGGACCGGCGCAACCGCTTCCTGCCCGTATGGTCGATCGGCGGCCGTTGGAACGCGCACAACGAGGCCTGGATGCAGGATCAACGCGTCATCAGCGAGCTGAACCTGCGAGCAACTCACGGATGGCAGGGAAATGTCCTTGAGGGATACGGCCCCGACCTCATCCTGCGCATCCCCACCGGCTCCTCGAGCGACGCCCTCGTCAATCCCTACACCGGCGAGATGCAATTGAAGATCCGCACCCTCGCCTATCCCGACCTGCGCTGGGAAAGAACGCGCACGCTCAACCTCGGCTTCGACCTGGGGATCTTCAGAAACCGCTTTATCGCCTCTTTCGAGTACTACCGGAAGCACACCGAGGACATGCTCATGAACGAGATGCTGCCAAGGGCATACGGCATGGACGCCATGCCGGTCAACGGAGGGAACATGCTCAACGACGGACTGGAATTGACCCTCTCCGGCGCCATCGTCCGCGCCCGGGACTTCTCCTGGAGTCTCTCGTTGAACACTTCAAAAAACCGCAACCGCCTCGACTCGGAGATCGATCGTTCGGCGCAATGGCAAGCGGCCGTCGGCGGCAACCTCAACAAGAAGGGCTATCCCGTCTCGTCCTTCTGGGCCTTCCGTTTCGAGGGACTTGACCCGGACACCGGCGTGCCGCGATTCTACGCGCCCACGGCGGCGGAAAACCTGGAGGCTGTCTCCGACGTCACCGCCTACATGGTGCGCGCCGGCAAGCTCAATCCCGATTTCTCCGGCGGACTCTCCACCACCGCCCGCTACAAGACCCTCTCCATCTCCTCCTCTTTTAACCTGAGTCTCGGCGCCGATAAATTCCTTTACAACATGTTTCCCAGCAGCGCGCTCCCCAGCGCCTACGACAATCTCCCGAAGGAGTTCGCCGATCGCTGGACGCCGACAAACAGGGATTCCGATATCCCATCGATCCCCCAAAACGCCCTGAACAACGCCGGCACGGGGTTCACCGCCGGCGACGGCACCGCCATCTCTGCCATGCTGCCCGCCGGCGCCTGGCTGAGCGTGTACAGGATGTACAATTACTCGACCGCCCGCGTCGTCAACGCCTCTTTCCTGCGCTGCAACAGCATCTCTCTCGCCTATTCCCTGCCCGGGGAGGTCGCGAAGCGCTTTGCTCTCAAAGATTTTTCCCTGACCGCCTCCGTCAGCAACCCCTTCATCATCGTCAGCAAGGATTTCAAGGGCATGGACCCGGAGGTGGCCACGGGCAAACAACCCATCGCGCGCACCTATTCCTTGAACATTAATGTCAGTTTCTAATACCATGAAAACATACCCGCTCGTCATCCTCGTCGCCCTCGCGACAGGATGCAACAAGTTTCTCGAGGAAAGCAGCCAAAACGAACTGCGCCCGAACAACATCAACGACCTGAAACAACTGATCGTCGGCGAGGCCTATCCCCTTAGCTGGGAGAGCGCCTCCATGCCCCCCAATTTCCTCGCCTACCTCGACCTGATGACCGACGACGTCGAGCATCATCCCGTCGACGAGGAGGCCTATCCCAACGCCGTCTCCTCCATGCTCAACGGCGAGGGGCCGTTCACCTGGCGCTTCGACATGTTCGAGGCAATGGAAGAAGCAGGCGCGTCGCGCGTCGACACCTACGACCATTATTACCGGCGCGTCAAGGGATGCAACGTCATCCTGGAGGAGATCAACGCCGTCACCGGGAGCGCCGCCGAGAAAGCACAACTGCGGGGAGAGGCCCTGGCCCTGCGCGCCTATTACTATTTCATGCTCGTCAATCTCTACGCGCAACCCTATAACGCGCCGGGAATCGACGTCAACGCGGCGCCCGGCGTTCCCCTGATCCTCTCTTCGGGCGTGCTCGACGTCTTCCCGGAACGCGCCTCCGTGGGGGCCGTCTACGAGCAGATCGAGAAGGAT
>JAIROI010000095.1 GCA_031257615.1 Odoribacteraceae bacterium | reverse complement strand
CGCCATCCATCCCCCTGCCGCCCGTCCCCCGGCCAACGTCGGGAGAACCGCGCGACATCCTGAACCCCGCCCTCTACGAGGCCCTGCGCGCCTGGAGAAAGGAAACGGCAGAAAAGGCACGGGTTTCCGTCTACGCGGTTCTCCAGCAGCGAGCGCTGGTCAGCATCGCCAACACCCTCCCCATCTCCTTCGGCGAAATGTTCAAGATCCCCGGCATCGGCAAAACCACCATCGAACGCCACGGGGAGCGAATCATACAAATCGTCAACTCCCACAGAAAGCGCGAGGAGTAACGCCCCCGCCCCCGACCTGCATTGATCTTTATCACGAGGAGGCGCGAGAGAGGCTTGCGGGGGCGTTGGAGTGGGGTGGTGGGTGGGGGGATTAGAGGCCGGTGATGCGTTTAATTTCGTTGAGTTTGTTGAGGGCTTCCAGGGGGGTGAGGGCGTTGATGTCCAGGCCGGCGATCTCGTCGCGTATCTGGATCAGGACGGGGTCGTCCATTTGGAAAAAAGTCAGTTGCAGGCCACCGCGCTCGCCGGCGACGCGCGAGACGTTCTTTTGGAGCGCGCCCTCCTTGCCCTTGTCGTTCTCGAGTTGCTTTAATATTTCGGTGGCGCGCTGGATGACAGATCGCGGGAGTCCGGCCATCTTCCCGACCTGTATGCCGAACGAGTGGTTCGATCCCCCCTCCACCAGCGCGCGCAGGAAGACGATCTTCTGGTTGACCTCCCGGACAGAGACGTTGTAATTCTTGATCTTCTTGAACGACCGTTCCATCTCGTTCAACTCGTGGTAGTGGGTGGCGAAAAGCGTCTTGGCGCGGCAGCGGGGGTGCTCGTGCAGGTACTCCACGATGGCCCAGGCGATCGAGATCCCGTCGTACGTGGAGGTTCCCCTGCCCAGCTCGTCGAAGAGCACGAGGCTACGGTCGGAGATACCATTCAAGATCGCGGCGGCCTCGTTCATTTCCACCATAAAGGTCGATTCGCCGAGGGAGATGTTGTCGGAGGCTCCCACGCGGGTAAAGACCTTGTCGAGGTAGCCGATCCGGGCGGCGTTCGCCGGCACGAAACAGCCGGCCTGCGCGAGGATCACGATGAGGGCGGTCTGGCGCAGCAGGGCTGATTTTCCGGCCATGTTGGGGCCGGTGATGACGATGATCTGCTGTCGTTCGTTGTCGAGGTAGAGGTCATTGGGCACGTAGCTCTCGCCGGGCGGCAGTTGCTGTTCGATGACGGGGTGTCGTCCGGCCTTGATATCGATCGCGAAAGAGTCGTCGATCACGGGCCGGCAGTAATTATTGGCGACGGAGACCCCGGCGAACGACAGCAGGGCGTCGACTCGCGCGATCACCCGGGCGTTGGCCTGTATCTCCTTGACGCGGGAGAAGGCGAGGCGGAGCATCTCGCCGTAGAGGGCGGTTTCCAGTTCGAGGATGCGTTCCCCGGCCCCGAGGATTTTCTCCTCGTAGGACTTCAGTTCGGCGGTGATGTAGCGTTCGGCGTTGGCGAGGGTTTGCTTGCGAATCCAGGTGGCGGGCACCCGGGCCATGTTGGCCTTCGTGACTTCGATGAAGTAGCCGAAGACGCTGTTGAAGCTGATCTTCAGGGAAGGTATCCCGGTATTCTCGATCTCCCGTTGTTGCATTCGGGCGAGCAGTTCTTTCCCGTTCGAGAGCATTTCCCGCAGTTCGTCCAGCTCGGCGTTGACGCCCGGCGCGATGACCTCTCCCTTGTTGATGGCGGCGGGGGCGCGGTCGTTGAGTTGTCGTTCGATCTCGCGGGAGAGGTCGTCGCAGTCGTCGAGTTGTCTCATCCAGCGTTCCAGCACGGGGTTTTTCGCGTCAAGGCATCGCGCGCGGAGGGGCGCGATTCCCTGGAGGGAGACTTTCAGGTGCACCATTTCCCGCGGGGACAGTCGTCCGACGGCGATCTTCGAGGCGAGTCGTTCGAGGTCGCCGATGGTTCGCAGGGCGTCGGCCAGGGCTGCTCGCGACGCCTCGTCCTTTGCCAGGGTCTCGACCACGTCGAGTCGTTCGTTGATGGCGTCCGGGGTCTTCAGGGGCATGGCGAGCCAGCGGTGCAGCAGTCGTTGTCCCATTGGGGTGACGGAGCGGTTGACGACGTCGACCAGCGACGCGCCTTCCCCGTGCAGGGGGTCGAGCACCTCGAGGTTGCGCAGCGTGAAGCGGTCGAGCAGGAGGTAGTCGGCCTCGTCGATGCGGGAGATGGAGGTGATGTGTCCGACCATCTCGTGCCGCGTCATCTCGAGGTACGCGAGGACGGAGCCGGCCGCGGCGACGCCCCTTTCGAGGGTCTGTATGCCGAAGCCCTTCAGGGAGGTCACCTCGAAATGTTTCTTGACGCGATCCTCGGCGGAGGCGGCGTCGAAGAACCAGGGTTCCACGGGGTAGGTATAAAACTTCGAGCCGAAGAGGGTCGCGAATGCCTGTTCCATGCCCTTCGGGTAGAGCACCTCGCGCGGCCGGAAGCTGTTCAGGATTTTCTCGATGGTGGCGGCGTTGTCCTCGGCGACGAAGAACTCCCCGGTGGAGAGGTCGAGGAGCGAGAGGCCGGCGAACTCCCGGTCGGGGAAGACGGAGGCGAGGAAGACGTTGCCGGAGCACTCGAAGGCCTCCCCGTTGTAGGAGAGGCCGGGGGTGATCAGCTCGGTGACGCCTCGTTTGACCAGCTTGTTTGTCTTCTTCGGGTCCTCGAGTTGTTCGCAGATGGCCACGCGCTGCCCGGCTCTCACGAGTTTGGGGAGGTAGGCGTCGATGGAATGATGCGGGAAGCCGGCCAGTTCCACGGTACCGGGCGAGCCGTGCGAGCGTTTCGTGAGGGTGATCCCGAGGATGCGCGCGGCGGTGATGGCGTCCTCCCCGAAGGTCTCGTAGAAGTCCCCCATCCGGTAGAGCAGCAGCGCGTCGGGGTATTGCGCTTTTGCCGCGTAGTACTGTTGCATGAGCGGGGTTTGCTCCCCTGAAGCCTTCGCCATATCGATTCGCGTGTTATTGGGTTTGACCTCTCAAAAGTAAATGTTTTGCCCAGGATTCCGGCGCGACGCGCGGATATTTGTTGTAGTTTCGCGACGAAGAGATATTCATTACCCTCATTAAACACCTGATATGAACATATTAGACGAGTTAACCCACTACCGCCGCCCCCTCCCCTCTCCCGGGCTGGCGGGAGCCATCGAGAAGGAAGCCGCGGCCGCCTGCAGCAAGGAAAACCTCGCCCTGTGCCTCTCCTGCATGGATTATACCTCCCTCGAACCCACCGACACCGAAGCGTCGCTATCCGCGAAGATCGCCGCCCTCCGGGAGAAACTCCGGCGCGACAGCCTGCCCCCCGCGGCGGCCGTCTGCGTCTTCCCCCGCTTTGCCGGCGCCGCGCGACAGGCCCTGGCCCGTTCCCCCATCAAGACGGCTGTCGCGGGGGGAGGTTTCCCGTCGGCCGGCACCTTCGCGCGGGTCAAACTGCTTGAATACCGCTGTGCCATCGAGGCCGGCGCGGAGGAGATCGACGCGGTGGCGCCCGCGGGAGAGATCCTCGAGAAGCGCTACCAGCAGGTCTACGACGAACTCGCGCTCGCGCGGGAAGCCTGCGCCGGCGTCACCCTGAAAGTCATCATCGAGACGGGGGAACTGCGGGACCTCGAGGCGATCTTTCGCGCCACCCTGGTCTGCGCCCACGCCGGCGCCGACTTCGTGAAAACCTCGACGGGGAAGACGCCGGTGAGCGCCACGCCGGAGGCCGTCCTCGCGATGTGCGAGGCCCTCCGCCTCTTCTACATCCGGACGGGCAGGAGGGTGGGCGTCAAGGTCGCCGGCGGGATCGCCGCCCACGAGAGCGCCATCCTCTACATGACCATCGTCCGGCGCGCGCTGGGAGAAGAGTGGCTCGCGCCGCGACATTTCAGGATAGGGGCCTCGCGCCTCCTCGACGACCTCGCCAAAAGATACAAATCACTATCCCGATGAACGCGTTGAAACAAATCGCCCGGGCGCTCGACAACGACAGCTACCCCCGCCCCTCCCATCCCCTGCCCGACGCCGGGGCCGCGCTGGAGATGATGCACCTCGCGAGATCCCTCCTCTTCCCCGGCTTCTTCGACGAGGCCTCGCGCGACGTCGAGGCCCGCCTCCACCGCCTCCGCGCCCTGCTCGACGAACAGGCGCGCGCCTGCACCCGCTTCCGCGACGAGGAAGACGTCGCCCCCGCCCTCGCCTTCATCGAACGACTCCCGGAGATCAAGCGACTGCTCGCCACCGACGTTCAGGCCGTGTGCGAGGGCGACCCCGCGGCCACCGGCATCGGCGAGGTCATCTGCTGCTACCCCGCCATCCGCGCCATGATCCACTACCGCGTGGCGCGCGAACTGCTGCTCCTCGGCGTGCCACTCCTGCCGCGCGTCATCACCGAGCTGGCACACTCGGCCACCGGCATCGACATCCACCCCGGGGCGCGCGTCGGCGAGTACTTCAGCATCGACCACGGCACCGGCGTGGTCATCGGCGAGACCTGCATCATCGGCAACCGCGTCCGCCTCTACCAGGGCGTCACCCTCGGCGCGAAGAGCTTCGCGCTCGACAGCGAGGGGCTGCCCGTCAACATCCCGCGCCACCCCATCATCGAGGACAACGTCGTCATCTACTCCAACTCCACCGTCCTCGGGCGCGTCACCATCGGCCACGACTCGATCATCGGGGGGAATATCTGGCTGACGCGGGACGTCCCCCCGCACTCGCGCGTCGTGCAGCGCCGGGCCACCCGCGGCTTTACCGACGGGCTGGGGATATAAAATGTGACCATAAGGGGATTCCCCGCGTCCGTACGGGGATTCCCCGTGTCCGTACGGGGATTCCCCATGTCCATATGGGGAATCCCCATGTCCGTATGGGGAATCCCCATCTCCACATGGGGAATCCCCATCTCCGCGTGGGGAATCCCCATTTCCGCTCGCGCGACGCCCTCGTTCGCGTGGAGAATCCACTTTTTATACTCTAAATCATGGATATACCTCTGAAGAAAAAACACCCCGCGGCGCGACACAAGTACGCGATCATCGGCTCGGCGCTTCTCGTCGCGGTCGTTGTATACGCCCTTATCTCCGCCTCCGGCCCCCGTCGTTCGCGTCAGGACGCCTCTCGGCTGCTTGTCTCCGAGGCCGCTCGCGGCAAGTTCATGGAGTACATCGACGTCGAGGGCGTCGCGCAACCCCGGATGACGATCAAGTTGAACGCCATCGAGGGAGGCGTCGTGGAGCGCGTCGTCGCCGGCGACGGGGCGGCGCTTAACGCCGGGGACACGATACTGGTACTTCGCAACCCCGCCCTCGAGCAGGAGGTGGAAGAGAACAGGGACGCGCTCGTTCGACGGGAAATCGACCACCAGGAGAAGCGCGTGCAGATGGCCAGGAAGTCGTCCGAGCTGAAACGCCTCGCGCTGGAAACCCTCTACAAGCTCGAACGATCGCGCAAGCAACACGCCCTCGACAGCGAGGAGTTTCGCATCGGCATCCAGAGCAAGGCGCGCTTCCTGGTCGCCGCCGACGAGCACGCCTTCAACAGGGAGAGCGCCCTGCTGCTGCTCGACGAGCTGAAGCTCGACTCCCTGCTCAATTCCATGCAGGTCGACCTGCTCGAGGCCGACCTGGCCAGGGAACGCGGGCATTTCGAACGCGTCCGGGCGCGACTGGACAACCTGGTCATCGTCGCCCCGGTGGCCGGCCAGTTGAGTTTCCTGGGCGTCATCCCCGGGGAGCGCGCGGGGGAAGGCTCCAACGTGGGCGAGCTGAAAGTCATCGACCGGATCAAGATCGGGGCGCGCGTCAGCGAGTACTACATCGACCGCGTCTCCACCGGCCTGCCCGCCTCCATCTCCTACCAGGGGGAGATCTTCCCCCTGACCGTCACCCGCGTCAACCCGGAGGTCAAGGAGCGGCTCTTTGACGTCGACCTCCTCTTCACCGCCGGGCAGCCGGAGAACACCCGCGTCGGGAAGAACTTCCGCGTGCTGATCGAGCTGGGACAACCCGAGGAGGCGCTGGTCATCGACCGCGGCTCCTTCTACCACTCCACCGGCGGCAGGTGGATCTTCAAACTCGACCCCGACGGCAGACGAGCCGCGCGCGCCCCCATCACCATCGGCCGGCAAAACCCCAAACAATACGAGGTGCTCGACGGACTGCAACCCGGCGATCGCGTGATCGTCTCCGGGTACGACGCGTTCGGCGACGCCGAAGAAATCATCATCGAATAAACTGCCATGAACTACCTGTCACTCGCCCGTCACTACTTCGCGATCACCGCCCGCGACCTCTGGAAACACCGCGGCAACAACCTGATCAATCTCCTTGGCCTGAGCGTGGCCATCGCCTGCTTCACCCTCTGCCTGTACGTCGCCCGCGGCATCACCAGCGTCGACGACGACTTCCCGGGCGCCGACCGCTCCTACGTCATCGCGGACAGCGCGCGGAGATACACCGCCGCCTTTGAACACACGCTCGGCGCCGCCGTCGCCCGCGACTTCCCCGACGCGGAACAGTACGCCACCGTGGAGTTTCACCCGGACATACTTTTCGAGACGGGCGACAACAAGGAATTCAAGTACATGCTCCGCGCGATGGAGGTCACCCCCACCTTCTTTGACTTCTTCTCCATCGAGTTCCTCGACGGCGCGCGGGGGGCCGTGCAGCAAGCCAACACGGTCATCCTCTTCGAGTCCACCGCCCGGAAGATCTTCGGCGGCGTCAGGGAGTCCATCGGACAAACCGCGTACATCAGAAGGGAGTTGCCGCAGATCATGAGCAAGGGGCGCGCGGAACAAGACGTCGCCTACGCGGTGCGCGGCGTGATCCCTGACCTCGCGTACAACTCCCGCTTCAGGTCGCGCGCTGGCGAGATTCACCTGCTCCTCGTCAACGACGAGAACGGACAATTCAGTCCATCGAGGGCGCGCGGCGGCTGGTCGGGCGCGCAAAACTTCGTGAGACTCCGGCCGGGCGCTGACGTTGGCGTCATCAACCGCGCGCTCGCTCCCTACTCCAAGAAGTTCACGGGGAACTTCCACTTCGAGGACGCCCGCTACTACCTGCTTCCCTACGGCGAGATCCCGCGCAACGGCCGCGACGTCGCGTACGCGCTCGCGGGCGTCATCTCCTTCTGCGGCCTGCTGATCCTCCTGGCGTCGCTTTTCAACCACGCCGCGCGGGTCATCACCTCCTTCCTCGACAAGCGCCGCGAGTGCGCCATCCGCGAGAGCGCCGGCGCGGGGCACTGGGCCACCTTCTTCTTCTTCTACACCGGGGCGGCCATCGCGATCCTCCTGGCCGCGGGCCTCTCGGCATGTTGGATACAATTGCTTCTCCCGCGCCTGACGCGGGTCACCGACGCGATGAACCTTACGTTCGACTTCCGCGCGATACTCCTCCAACTCCTCCAGTATGCCCTGGCCGGTCTCCTCGCCGCCTTCCTGCTGCTGCTGCTGCCGGTCAGGAGGATCGTCCGGCGCGACGGCGACGGGAAACGACCCAGGCAACGCGCCCGCACCGTGCTCCTCGGCCTGCAACTCTTCATCAGCATCTTCTTTATCTCGGCCACGCTGATCGCGCGCCTGCAACTGGACTACTTCTCGTCGATCACCCTGCACACCATCTCGAAAGACGACCGGAAGCGCGTCCTGGAAGTCTCCCTCGACCAATCCCTGCTCGCCCCGCGCGTCGAAGAGGTCAGGAGCGCCCTCCGCGCCCTCCCCGCCGTCGAGGAGGTCATCGCTGCCGAGTTCGGCTTCGCCTCCGGGGCCAAGGTCTCCACCTGGATACAGTACGAGGGACGAGAATTCGAGCGGCCCAATTGCCTGTTCGTCGAGCCGGAGTTCCTCGCCTTCACCAACACCCGCCTCCTGGAAGGAAGGGCGCCGAGAGACGGCAACGAGGTCGTCGTGAACGAGACCGCCAGGAGGTTGTTCGAGAAAGAGGAGGTGGTCGGCGAGAGAATCAAGACGTACAACCGGGAGTTCACCGTCGTGGGCGTCGCCGAGGACGTCCTGTACACGAACACCAAGTTCGAAATGTCCGCTACCTTCTTCCTCCCCTGCAGCACCCCCCGCTACCTCTACGCCCGCGTCCACCCCGACAGGATCGAGGACGCCAGGAAACAGATCGAGGGGATCATCCGCGCCTACCTGCCGACAACCATCGACTACTCCCTCCCCACCATCGAAGAGAGCGTCGCCGACATCGCCGTGATGGAAAACCTCCTCGCCCGCCTGATCGCGATACTCACCATCATCTCCGTCATCATCAGCCTCACCGGCGTCTACACCTCCATGCTCCTGGCCACCGAACGACGCCGCAAGGAGGTCGCCATACGGAAAATCAACGGCGCCGCGCTCCCCGTCATCATCGCCCTGTTCCTGCGCCCGTACTTCATCGTGCTGCTCGCGGCGGCCATCCCCGCCTTCGCCCTTTGCCATGCCGCCGCCGCGTCGTGGGTAGAGACGTACGCCTTCCGGGCGCCCGTGCCCTGGTGGTTGTACCCCCTCGTCTTCATTGCCCTTGCCGCGCTACTCGCGGCCGTCACCATCCGGCAACTCGTCAAGACAGCCCGCGCCAATCCCGCCGACATCCTCAAAACCGAATAACGCGTGAAACTCCTCCTCCACTCCCTCAAGATCGCCGCCGCGCCAGCGCCGAGAACCCCACCGAAGCCCTCAAATCCAATTAATCATTAATACCGCGTACCATGATCCAAACAGAACATCTATCCAAAACCTTCCGCGCCGAAGAAGTCGAAACCATCGCCCTGCGCGACGTCACCATCCATGTCCCCCCCGGCGAGTTCGTCGCCATCATGGGACCCTCCGGATGCGGCAAGTCCACCCTACTCAACATCCTCGGACTGCTCGACGCGCCCACCTCCGGCCGCTACCTCTTCGACGGCGCGGACGTCAGCGCCTTCAAGGAACGCGAACGCACCCGACTCCGCAAGGGCGTCATCGGCTTCGTCTTCCAAAGCTTCAACCTGATCGACGACCTCAACGTCCGCGAGAACATCGAACTCCCCCTGCTCTACATGGGCGAGAGCGCCGCCAGCAGGAAAAAGAAAGTCCGGGAGGCCATGGACCGCATGGAAATCTCACATCGCGTCAAGCATTTCCCGCGACAACTCTCCGGGGGGCAACAGCAACGCGTGGCCATTGCCCGCGCCGTCGTCGCCCGCCCCCGCCTGATCCTCGCCGACGAACCTACCGGCAACCTCGACTCCCGCAACGGCCTGGAGGTAATGAACCTCCTCTCCGAGCTGAACAAGGAGGGCGCCACCATCGTCATGGTGACGCACAGCCGTCACGACGCCGGCTTCGCCAGCCGCGTCATCAACCTCTTCGACGGCCAGCTCGTCACGGAGACCATCCTTTAGCCCCCCCCACCCCAATTCGGGGTTCCCAACCCGGAATTTGGGGTTCCAACGCCGGAATTTGGGGTTCCAAATCCCGGATTTGGGGTTCCAAATCCCAAATTTGGGGTTCCAAATCCCGGATTTGGGGTTCCGAATCCCGGATTTGGGGTTCCGAATCCCGGATTTGGGGTTCCAAATTCCCGTTTGGTAACGCCCGAACTCCGTTTGGTAACTACCAAACTCCGTTTGGTAACTACCAAACTCCGTTTGGGAACTACCAAACTCCGTTTGGGAACTACCAAAACTCGTTTCGGAACTCCCAAAACTCGTTTTGTAACTACCAAACTCCGTTTGGGAACTACCAAAACTCGTTTCGGAATTACCAAATCCGGTTTCGGAACTCAGGTCTCTGGTGTTTGAACTCATCATCTCTGTGTTTGTATTCAGGTGGCTCGCGGGAGGCGTACCTTCCGCGAGCCTGCCTGTGTTCCACACCATTTCAAGAGGCAGGAGGCCACGCGCAAGCAGCCCCTCACCATCGGTGGGGGGCTGCTTGGAGAGGAGAGACCGCGGGTCAGAGGGAAGCCAGTAGTTCTCGTTGGGCGTTGAAGAACTGGCGGCGGTGGATGCCGCCGGCCTTCGTGATGAGGAAAGAGTACTGCTTGAGCGAGTCAACCCACTGTTTCACGGCGTGGGAGATGCTCTTGTTGACCGAATACATCATGTCCATCGAGAAGATGCCGATCGCACAGGAGAGGCCCGAACGCGAGGAGGTGTAGGAATAGGTGGACTCGAAGCTGATGTCCGAGAGGAAGAGTTCCAGCTTGTTGCCCATCGCGTTTTGTCCTGTCGAGGCGACGTGTTCCAGTTCGTCGAGCAGCGCGAGCAGGTCTTCCTTGATCTGCCTCGCGTCTTCGGGCGACAGCAGGCCGATCAGGACGAAGGATCGAATGTCGTTGATCACGTGCGCGAAAATCGTCTTGTCGAGGATCACCGAGACGTTGTTCACCTCGGCCAGCGAGAGGTGTTTCTCGACCCCGTGGCGGAACACGCTGCGCGGCACCACCACTTCCTCGTAGGGCTTGGCCTCGTCGCCCCCGTCGCGCTGGTAGAGCCACTTGAATACCCGGAACTTCAGCAGCCTGGGGTAGCCCACCATGAGCACCACCGGGAGCGTGTTCAGGGCGATGCCCGACTCGGAGTCCGGGTCGCGGTGTGCTTTCGCTTTCTCGAACAGCGCCGCGAGATCCGCCGGCGCCTCTTCTTTCGGGCATTCCTCGTCGATCACCCGCGTCCGCGAGAAATAGAAAGGGATAAAGACCGGTTCTTTCTCTCCCGCGAGTTCGTCCAGGGAGACGCGCAGGTTGCGAGAGATCGTCGCGGCCTCCTCGAAGGTGAAGGGGACCTCGCCGCGCAACCGGCGGTAGGCGGCCTCCCGGCCGATGTACAGTACCTGCATCAGGTAGTTGGCGAGGTTCTCTCCCGGGGGGAGTCTCAACCTCATTTTCTCGATAAATTCTTTCAACAGTAAGTCTTCTTTCATACCAACCCTCCCACTTGATTCACTTTTGACAACAAACATTTTTTACCATTCTTCTTATGAATTTAGCGGAAAATGATACTCGATCGTTTCAGTCAGTCATTTTCCACCGCGATGTTAGTGAAAATAAAGATTCCCGCGAGGTCTTTGTTGCTTTTTTTTCATTGTCCGCGGGGCGCGTCCCCTCGTTTTTCTTTCTCGCGTGGAATGGATAGCTTCGCGGGAGAACAATTAACGCGTAAAGTCATGAAGATTCTGGTTATTGAAGATGATCCTGCCTTGCGGGGGATATTGAAGCAGTCGCTCGAGAGGGAGCGCTACGTGGTGGAGACCGCGGCGGGGTACCGGGAGGCGCTCGACAAGAGCGAGACTTACCAGTACGACTGCCTCCTGCTCGACATCATGTTGCCGGACGGCAACGGGTTGGATCTTCTCGCCCGCCTCAAGGAAGGGGGGCTGCAGGAGAAGATCATCATCATCTCGGCGAGGGATTCGCTGGACGATAAGGTGCTCGGGTTGAACGTCGGCGCGGACGATTACCTTGCCAAGCCCTTCCACCTGGCCGAGTTGAACGCCAGGATACGAAGCGTCACGAGGCGGGGGAGGGAGGGAGGGAGGAACGTCATCGAGTGTGGTAATATAAAGGTGTACCCGGACGACTATCGCGTGGAGGTCGACGACGCGGAGGTGGAGCTGAACCGGAAGGAGTTCGACATCTTGCATTATTTCGCGCTGCGCCCCAACCGCCTGCTGGGGAAGTCGCTTCTCGCGGAGGCCGTCTGGGGCGATCACATCGACCAGGTGGATAATTTCGATTTCATCTACGCCCAGATCAAGAACCTGCGCGGGAAGTTGCGCAGGGCCGGCGCTCTCCCGGAGATCAAGGCGGTGTACGGGATGGGGTATAAATTCATCGCGCCATGAAGCTCGGTTACCGGATGCTGGCGCGCCTGTCGCCGCTTCTTTTTCTTGTCACGGGGGTATGGTGCGTCGCGTTTTACTCCGTGATTATCGAGGAGATCCGCGACGAGACGGACGACTACCTGGAGGAGCGCGCGCGGCGAGCGATCGTCTTGCTGGGCGCCGGTCACGATCCCTTTCCCGACGTCAGGAACGACGGCTACTCGGCGCGGGAAGTGACGGAGGAGTATGCTCGTTCGCGCCCCCGCGTGCTTTTCCTGGACGAGATGGTGTACGTCGCCGGGGAGTTGGAGGAGGAGCCGGCGCGCGCGCTCAAGACGATCTTCCGGGACGACGCCGGTCGTTACCACGAGATCGTCGTTCGCACCCCGACCATCGACAGGGAGGAGTTACAGGGGTCGATCCTCTCGTCCATGATTTTTCTGTATCTCTCGTTGCTGGTGGCGTCGTTGCTGGTTCATTTCATGGTGTTTCGCCGCGAGATGCAGCCGCTTCACGCGCTGTTGAAGTGGCTTCGTTCTTACACCATCGGACAGCGGAGCGATCTCCCGGCGACGGGCGCGCGGGCTGCCGAGTTCCGGGAATTATACCGCGCCGTTGACGCGTCGACAAGGAGGAACGAGGAGATTTTCGAGCAGCAGAAGCAGTTCATCAGCAACGCTGCCCACGAGTTGCAGACGCCCCTGGCCATTTGCAAGAACCAGTTGGAGTTGCTCGCCGAGCAAGCGACCGCCGGGGGCGAGGGGATCGTCAATCTCCAGGTGACGATCGAGCGGCTCGTGCGTCTCAACAGGAGTTTGCTCTTCCTGTCGAGGATCGAGAACGGGCAATTCACCGGGAGCGAGGAGGTTTCCTTCAACGCCCTGGTCGGGGAGATCGCGCCCGACTTCGGCGAGGCTTACGCGTACCGGGAGATCGCTTTCAGCGTGATCGAGGAGGGGACGTTCCGGGTGACGATGGACGAGATGCTGGCCCGGTCGCTGGTGATGAACCTGCTCAAGAACGCTTACCTGCACAATCGCGAGGGCGGACGGGCGCGCGTCGAGATTCGTCGCGGCGGCCTCTTGTTTGCCAACACCGGCGACCCCGCGCCGCTCGACGGGAAGCGCGTCTTCGAGCGTTTCTACCGGTCGGGGAGCGCCGGCGAGCACTCTACCGGCCTGGGCCTGGCCATCGCGCGTTCCATTTGTCGTTGTCACGGCCTGGATCTCCGCTACGACTTCGAGGACGGGGAGCATCGTTTCCGCGTCTCCCGCGCGTCACCACCATTTCACCCGGACTTGTAGCGCGAGGTCGTAAATCCTGTTGCCGTCGACGCGCGCGAGGCCCGAACTGATCGACGCGCGCGAGGGATAGAGGGTGACGCCCCCCTTCGCGTAGAGGGTGAAGGAGCGCGACGGATTCCAGTTCGCGTAGAGATAGGAGCGATAGCCGCGCCCCTGGTATACCGAAAAGGGAGAGGCGTGGAGGAGGGTACGCTCGTACGAGTAGACGCGCGCGTTGTACGAATCCGCGTCGAAGTACGCCACCCGGAAGTTCAGCCGCGCGTTGGGCTTGTCGAGGGACAGCAGGAAATCTTGATAGACGTGGAAGCCGTTTCCCGCGCGACCGCCTTTCGCGTGACGTATGTAATCCACGCGGGTGCGCGACTCCAGGCGAGGGAGAAAACGGTAGCAATTGTACTGCAGGCGGTACTCCCGGCGCTCGCGCGGCGCGGTTTGCAGCGCTCCATCGACCCGCTCGTCTTCCGGCTTGCGCTCGCGCTTGAAGCGCGCGATCCACTCTCCCTGTTCCCCCCGGCGCGCCAGTTCGCCCAGCGTCTCGCTCCCGCTGCCCGGCGCGGTGGCCCGGTAGCGGGGGGAGAAATAGCGAAAGCGGTCGTGATAGAGACGCGCCTTCAGGGCGCTGGAGAGGGAAGCCTCGACGCCGGTGTAGACGCCCTCCTCGTTCGAGGCGCCGGGGTACTCGCCGAACCCGTTGCTGTAATAAGAGGTGTACCTCTTGTCGTAGCGCCGGTAGATCATCACCGCGGAGAGCGACTTGAAGCCGGTATACCGGAGGCCGTTGACGGTAGCCAGCGAGCCGTTGTCGCTGACGGCAGTCTCCCCGAAGAGGTAAAAACCGGCGAGCCCGCTCTTGTAGGAGACGCCCCCCAGCAGTCGCCGCTTCCCCGTCTCGTCGCCCGGCCCGTCCGCCTGCAGTCGCGGGGAAAAATCGTAGTAAAGCGCGTGCGCGCCCACCCGGAATCGCGCGTGATTGTACTCCACCGACGCCCCGCCGGCTCGCTCCTTCAGCGCGCGCCTCCTGCCGATCTCCAGGAGGTTACGGTGATAACCGCTCTCGTCAACGCTCGTCGCCTCGCGCGTCGAATCGCCCTCGACAACCCGCGCGTCCAGCCTCTTGGACGACAGGAAAAGGCTTGCCGACACTCCCTCGACCGGGCGCGTCTCGATGAAAATCCCCCGCGCGAAGCGGTTCTCGTCGAAAGACGCGTAGGGGAGCGCCCCCCTGGACGTCTTCTCGTTACCGAGCGCCGACCAGGACTTCCCCGCGCTAAAACCGTTCCACGCCACCAGTCCCTGGCCGAGTCGCAGCCGGTAGTCACCGACAATCACCCGTTTCACGAATCCGTCCAGCCGCGCCATCGCGTGCCCCGACAGGAAATCGAATCCCGTCCCCTGTCGCCGCGTGAAATACCCCTCCCCGGCGTCGTTCTCCAGCGTGATCCCCGCCTGCACGCGCCTGTTCCTTATCTTATACCTCAACATCGTCCCCCACGCCGGCCCCAGGAAACGGCTCTCCAGGTATTTCCGGTAGGCGCTCTCGTCCGCGAAAGCCTCCCGGCCGTATCGCTCGTATCCCGCCTGTCTCGGAAAATTCGCCCGGGCGCGGGCGAATAACTCGCGCGACATCCACCCGGGCTTCGCCTTCCTTCCCGCGCCCCCCGGCGACGCCACCTCCACGAACGGCAACATGCTTTCCCACTCCCACCGGCCAAGGCCATTCACCAACAGCAACTCGTTCGCGTGCCGGAACTCCCCGAAACGCTCCCGGAACTTCAGGATATGATCCACCTGGCTATCCGAGAGAAACGCCAGCTGTTTCAACTCCTCGAACGACGCGCTGTTGAGCGACAACGGGTGTTCGGCGAGATACATCAGCGCGCTCGCGATCTCCTCGATATTTCCCGCGTCGTCTTCCCCGAAACATTCTTCCAGCAGTTTCTCGATATCCGGCACTTCCTGTGCCATCGCGTTTCCGCCCCCGATCGCGATCAGGAGCGCCACCAGCCATCCTTTCCCTCTCACCCTCCACTCTCGTCTCCTCTTGGTTCTCGACTTCTTGTTCTCTTTTTGTTCTTTATCGACGTTCTTCTCCGGCATTCCCGGTCGGCCATCGTCGTGTTGCTCTTCTATCATCTCGCGTCATTTTTTAAAACAGTTCACATGTATTTCGCTCAACACCCCTTATTCTTCCCTCCCGCGCCCTCATTTTTTTATACATCGCCCATTCCGAGAGCGGCGGGTGCACACTCGGGAGCGGCGCGGGGATAACAGCGTCGAGGAGGAGATTACCGGGAGGGGGAGAGGAGTGCGATGACGCGCTGGAGGCCGTCGAGGAGGATGTCGATCTCCTCGAAGGTGTTGTACATGGCGAAGGAGACGCGGATCATGGAAGTCACGCCGTAACGATGCATGAGCGGTTCGGCGCACATCTGGCCCGTGCGGACGGCAATGCCGAGACGGTCGAGCAACGTGCCCGCGTCGAGAGGATGAACGCCGGGGATGCTGAAAGAGATGACGGGAGAGGCGAGAGGGGCGTCGCCGTGCAGGACAAGGCCGGGAAGCGCGCGCAGTCGTTCGCGGGCGCGGCTGGCGAGAGCTTCCTCGCGGGCGGCGATGGCGGACATGCCGATGGAGGAGAGGTAGTCGATGGCCTCGCCGAGACCGATGACGCCGATGAAGTCGGGGGTGCCGGCCTCGAACTTGAAAGGGAGGTCGTTGTAGGTGGTGCGTTCGAAGCTCACTTCCTTGATCATCTCGCCGCCGCCCTGCCAGGGGGGCATGTCGGCGAGCAGTTCGCGCTTGCCGTAGAGGACGCCGACGCCGGTGGGGCCGTACATTTTGTGGGCAGAGAAGGCGTAGAAGTCGCAGTCGAGCGCCTGCACGTCGACGGGGAGGTGTTGGACGGCCTGCGCGCCGTCGATCAGGACGCGAGCGCCGGCGGCGTGGGCGGCGTCGACGAGTTGGCGAACGGGATTGATCGTTCCCAGGACGTTGGAGGCGTGGGCGACGGCGAGGAGTCGGGTGGCAGGGGTGAGGAGTCGGGGGAGTTCTTCCACGAGCAGCTCGCCGCTGTCGCTGACGGGGATCACCTTGAGGGTGGCTCCCTTGCGCTCGCAGAGCATTTGCCAGGGGACGATGTTGGCGTGGTGTTCCATGCCGGTGACGAGGATTTCGTCGCCGGGGCGGACGAAGGCCTCGCCGTAGGAGTAGGCCGCGAGGTTGATGCTCTCGGTGGTTCCCCTGGTGAAGATGATTTCCTCGGCGCGTTGGGCGTTGATGAAGTCCCGCGCTCGTTGGCGCGCCCGCTCGTTGGCGTCGGTGCAGAGGTTGCTGAGGTGGTGGACGCCGCGGTGGACGTTGGCGTTGTAGCGGAGGTAGGCGTCGTTCATCTTGTTGATGACGCGGGCGGGGCGCTGGGTGGTGGCCCCGTTGTCGAGGTAGACCAGGGGGTGGCCGTGCACGCGCTCCTTGAGTATGGGGAACTCTTCTCGTATTCGATCAAGGTTGAACATGGCGGCTCACGTTTTTTTGCAGTGGAGGACGCAGTTGTAGCATTTTGTCAGTTGGCCGCGGAGTCGTTTGTCGACGAGGTCGTCGATTTGCTCGCGGAGTGGCGCGAGGCGGACGCGTCCGACGATTTCGTGCGCGAACCCGAACATCATCATGAGCCTGGCCTCGCTCTCGCCGATGCCCCGCGAGCGGAGGTAGAACATGGCCTCGTCGTCGAGTTGGCCGACGGTGGCGCCGTGGGTGCACTTGACGTCGTCGGCGTCGATGACGAGTTGGGGGCGGGTGTTGACGCGGGCGGCGTCGGAGATGAGGAGGTTATGATTGGCCTGGTAGGCTTCTGTTTTTCGCGCGCCGGGGCGGACGATGACGCGTCCGGTGAAATTCGCGGTGGCGGAGTCGTCGAGCACTCCCTTGAAGAGTTCGTTGCTGCGGCATCGCGGGGCGGCGTGGTCCACGGAGGTGAAGTTGTCGACGCGTTGCTTTTTGTCGGAGAGGTACATCCCGTGCAGGTTGCACTCGGCTTCCTCGCCGGCGAGCGTTACGAAGATGTTGTTGCGCGCGAGGCCCCCGTAGAGGGTGATGACGGTGGCGTCGAGGCGCGAGGCGCGGCCCTGGGAGACGAAGAGGGAGTTGACTTGCGACGCCTCGACGTGCTGGTTTTGCACGTGATAGTAGTCGAGGGTTGCCCCGTCGCCGAGGCTGACCTCGGTGGCGTTGTTGGAGAAGAAGGCGTTGTCGGAGAGGGTGTGGTCGCAGGCGAGGATGGTGGCGGCGGCGTTGTTGCCGATGACGAAGAGGTCGCGGCGGAAGGACATGACGTTGGTGTTTCCCCGCATCAGGTTGACGATCTGCAGGGGTTTGTCCATGATCGCGCCGTCGGGGACGTACAGGAAGATGCCGTCGCGGGCGAAGGCGGTGTTGAGGGCGACGAGGGCGTCGCGGTTGCCGGGCGCGGCGGGGCGGTTATAATGTTGTTCGACGATTGCCGGGTAGCGCTCGGCGGCGCGGGCGAGACTGCAAATGACGACGCCTCCCGGCAGGTCGGGCTCCTCCTCGTCGCGGGTCGGACGCCCGTTGACGGTGAGGCGCGCGCGGGTGTCGAGTTCGGGGACGTTGCAGGTGAAGAGGGCGTTCGGGTTGATCTCGGGGAGGGTGGGTCTCAGGGTCACGCGGTAGTCGCGGTCGAGGGCCGGGACGAGGTCGGTGTGCTTGTACTCCTCGGCGTCGCGCGGCACGCCCCCCAGTTCCTGGAAGCGGCGGAAGGCCTCTTCCCTGTGCTTTTCGATGAGTTCAGGGCCTTTCGGGGTTTCTCGCGCCTCTTGGAAGAGGGCGATGAAATCCCGGTTGATCTTGTCGATACTCATGGTTTAGTTTTGTCGTTTGATCCAGTCGTATCCCTGTTTTTCCAGCTCCAGCGCCAGTTCCTTTCCTCCGGTTTTGACGACGCGTCCGTCGTGGAGCACGTGCACGACGTCCGGCACGACATGGTCGAGCAGTCGCTGGTAGTGGGTGATCACGATGATCGCGTTGTTTGTTCCCTTGAGGCGGTTCACGCCGTTGGCCACGACCCGCAGGGCGTCGATGTCCAGCCCCGAGTCGGTCTCGTCGAGGATGGCGAGCGTCGGTTCGAGCACGGCCATTTGGAAGATCTCGTTTTTTTTCTTTTCCCCGCCTGAGAATCCCTCGTTGAGCGACCTGTTGAGGAGTTTGCTGTCGATCTCCACCCATGCCATTTTCTCTCGTATCATTTTGAGGAATTCACCGGGGGGGTATGGCGCCATTCCGCGGTATTTCCGGTGTTCATTGACGGCGGTCTTGAGGAAATTCACGGTGCTGACGCCCGGGATTTCCACGGGGTACTGGAAGCTGAGGAATATTCCTTCCCTGGCTCGCACTTCCGGCGGCATGTCCAGGAGGTTTTTCCCCTTGAAGTAGACCTCTCCGCGCGTCACGATGAAGTTTTCGCGGCCCGCGAGGACGGCGGAGAGGGTGCTTTTCCCGGCGCCGTTTGGCCCCATGATGGCGTGCACCTCGCCCTCGTTCACGTCGAGGTCGATGCCCTTGAGTATTTCCTTGCCGTCGACGACGGCGCGCAGGTCTCTTATTTTCAGTAATTCGTTCATGTTCTTTATTGATTAGGGTTATCCCACGCTTCCCTCGAGGCTTATTTGGAGTAGTTTCCTGGCCTCGATGGCAAATTCCATGGGCATTCTGCTGATGACGTCCCCGGCGTACCCGCTGATGATCAGTCCGACGGCGTCCTCGGTGGAGATGCCTCTCTGGTTGCAGTAAAAGAGTTGATCCTCGCCGATCTTGGAGGTCGTGGCCTCGTGTTCCACCCGCGCGGAGGGGTTGGCGACCTCGAGGCGGGGGAAGGTGTGCGCGCCGCATTTGTCGCCGAGCAGCAGGGAGTCGCACTGCGAGTAGTTGCGGGCGTCGCGGCACGTTTTCGCCACCTTTACCAGCCCCCGGTAGGTGTTCGAACTGCGCCCCGCCGAGATGCCTTTCGAGACGACGCGGCTGCGGGTGTGGTTGCCGATGTGGATCATCTTCGTGCCGGTGTCGGCCTGCTGGCGATGATTGGTCACGGCCACGGAGTAGAACTCGCTCGACGAGTGGTCGCCCTTGAGGATCGTCCCCGGGTATTTCCAGGTGATGGCCGATCCCGTTTCCACCTGCGTCCAGGTCAGGCGGGCGCGCTCGCCGCGGCAGACGCCCCTTTTGGTGACGAAGTTGAAGACGCCCCCCCGTCCCTCCTTGTCGCCCGGGTACCAGTTCTGGACGGTGCTGTATTTCACCTCGGCGTCGCGCTCGACGATGATCTCGACGATCGCGGCGTGCAGCTGGTTCTCGTCGCGACGCGGGGCGGTGCATCCCTCGAGGTAGCTCGCGTAGCTCTCCTCGTCGGCGATGATGAGGGTTCGCTCGAACTGCCCGGTGTTCGCCGCGTTGATCCGGAAATAGGTGGACAACTCCATCGGGCAGCGCACGCCCCTGGGGATGTAAACGAACGAGCCGTCGCTAAAAACGGCCGAGTTGAGGGCCGCAAAGAAGTTGTCCGTGTAGGGGACGACCGTGCCGAGGTAGCGCCTGATCAGGTCGGGATGATCCCTCACGGCCTCCGAGAAGGAACTGAAGATGACCCCCCGCTCGGCCAGCGTCTCCTTGAAGGTGGTGCGGACGGAGACGCTGTCCATCACGGCATCCACGGCCACGCCCGACATCAGTTTCTGCTCGTCGAGGGGGATGCCGAGCTTGTCGAAGGTGGCTTTCAGCTCCGGGTCGACCTCCTCCCACGACCGGTTCTCGGCCTGCTTCGGGGCCGCGTAGTAGATGATCTCCTGGTAGTCGATCGGCGGGACGTCGAGCTTGGCCCATGCGGGCATCTTCATGGTCAGCCAGTGGCGGTAGGCGTTCAGGCGAAACTCGAGCAACCATTCCGGCTCCCCTTTTTTCTGCGAGATCAGGCGCACGACCTCCTCGCTCAGCCCTTTCTCGATGGTCTCTGTCTCCACGTTCGACACGAAACCGTGCTTGTACTCGCCCCTCGTGACCTCTTCTAATATATTGTCTTGATATGTTTCCATCGGTGGTCTTGTTTTTACACCCCGCGAAGGTACGAAAAATAACGAGCCTCTCCCCCGCGCTCCCGTCCCGTCGTCTTTGGCGGGGCCTTGCTGTTCGGGCATTTTTCCTGTCGCGTGATTTTTTTTTCACCCTCTTGTTTGCAGTTTCAGTATTTCGCCTTACATTTGTCGCCGTTCTCATGCGGTACCATAGCTCAGTTGGTAGAGCAAAGGACTGAAAATCCTTGTGTCCCTGGTTCGATTCCAGGTGGTACCACGAAGAAGGCCTCCCCCGGCCTTCTTTTTTTTTGCGCGCCCGGGAACAGCGCCCGGTAAAAAAAATCCTTTGAAGGGCTGCATAGCAGCCCAACCTTTGTAGGCAGTAGCCTCAGGCTACTGTATAGAACGATGTCCATATATTCTTGGCTGCGTAGCTGCCTTACCTTATGCGGTAGCCTAAGGCTGCCGCGTAGAAAAGATTCCTTTGAAGGGCTGCGTAGCAGCCCAACCTTTGTAGGCAGTAGCCTCAGGCTACTGTATAGAACGATGTCCATATATTCTTGGCTGCGTAGCTGCCTACCTTTGTTCGCGGCTGCCTCAGGCTGCCGCGTGGAAAAGAATCCGATTATACCTTATTATATATGGGTGCGTTTTGAGGTGGATGTTGGTCGGATGACTTGTTCGGAAGGGGGTGAACGTGGGGGAGATATGTTAAAAAAGTGGGGCGCAGAAAAAAGTTTGCCAGAAAGTGTTGGAGGGTACTTGTGTAATTAGGATTTTCTTCGCAGCTTTGCCGGCGATAAACAGAATTCATTTGTCACGCAAAAGTAAATGATGGAAAACGCATACAACGCACATTACGCGAAGAGTTCTCAGGAACGATCGGAAA
>JAIROI010000094.1 GCA_031257615.1 Odoribacteraceae bacterium | reverse complement strand
CTTTTCTTCGTGTTAGGATTGCTCCCGTCGGGGGTGATGCTCGCGCTGGAGACTCCTGTCCGGTAGTAGAGGTCGCCGCTCTTGAAAAGCAGCACGTCGATGCGGTTGATCGCCCCTTCTGCCGCATCATCGAGCGCCCGGGTGGGTGGCGTCGGCACGTTGAGCGACAACGTCACCAGGGCCGTCTCGTCCATCGTTCTCCCCTCTTTCCCATCTTCAATATCCTGAACGCAGGCAGCGAACACGAGCGCCGTCGTCAGGGCAAAAAATAACCGGGATCCTTCTTTCTAAAGATTCCGGCGCGCTTGGTATCCCTGCCTTGCGGCAGAGGAGATTTCCGATCGTTCTTGCGAACTCTTTGCGTAATATGCGTTGTATGCGTTTTCCATCATTTACTTTTGCGTGACAAATGGATTCTGTTTATCGCCGGCAAAATTGCAAATAAAATCCCAATTACACAAGTACCCACCAACACTTTCTGTCAAACTTTTTTCTGTGCCCCACTTTTTTAACATATCTCCCCCACGCCTGCCACCTTCCGAACAACTCATCCGACCAACATCTACCCCAAAACGCACCTATATATAATAAGGTGTAGGCGGCTTCTTTTCCACGCGGCAGCCTGAGGCAGCCGCGAACAAAGGGTAGGCAGCTACGCAGCCAAGAATATATGGACATCGTTTTATACAGTAGCCTTAGGCTACTGCCTACAAAGGTTGGGCTGCTACGCAGCCCCGGCTTGGTAGGGGAAATTCCAGGGGCAGCCCTTCAATGGAATCTTTTTTCTACGCGGCAACCTGAGGCAGCCGCGAATAAAGGTTGGGCCGCTCTGCGGCCTTTTTATTATTGTACCTCCTAACCGGCACCCGGTGGGTGCCGGCTATGAAGATTAGGCTGCTATGCAGCCCTTCAAAGGAATCTTTTTTCTATGCGGCAGCCTGAGGCGGCCGCATGTAAAGGTTAGGTAGCTACGCAGCCAATCCCACTACGTTTATCCGTTAATACAGTAGCCTTAGGCTACTGCCTACAAAGATTGGGCTGCTATGCAGCCCCGGCTTGGTAGGGGAAATTCCAGGGGCAGCCCTTCAAAAGAATCTTGTTTACGCGGCAGCCTGAGGCATCCGCAAATAGAGGTGAGGCAGCTACGCAGCCAATCCTAACGTGGGCATTACGCTATACAGTAGCCTTAGGCTACTGCCTACAAAGATTGGGCAGCTACGCAGCCTCGGCTTGGTAAGGTGCATGCCACGTGTGGGGGCACGGGAAAGACGTGCGGGGGTACGGGAATGACGTGCGAGGGTACGGGAAAGACGTGCGGGGTCATGGGAAAGACGTGTGAGGGCACGGGAAAGACGTGCGGGGGCGCAAGCAGGAGGTGCAAGGATGCACCCATTGGGCGCTCGCCCCGGGAAGCTCCGGAATCACGGGCTTGGTAGGGGGGCTAGCACGGGTGAGGTGAGGCGCGTAGCACGGGCAAAAAAAAGCTCTCCCGGAGGGCCGGGAGAGGAAAGACTACAAAATCACGCGTCCGTGGGCTGTAAATACTTTTGGCTGCATCTTGGGTGCGCAAATACATTTGTTTGCTTCTTGGGTGCGCAAATAACGTTGTTTGCTTCTTGGGCGCGTAAATACATTTGTTTGCTTCTTGAGTGCGTAGATACCTTTGTTTGCTTCTTGGGCGCGTAGATACCTTGGGTGCGTAGATACCTTTGCTTGCTTGTAAATTCCTTTGCTGCTTCTTGGGCTTAGATACCTTTTACATTCCCTGCTTCTTGAGGGCTTCTATTTGCTGGATGAGTTTCTGTAGTTCCTGGTCTTTTGATTCAAGGGTTTTGCGGGCGGCGGATAGCATATCCTTCGCGGCCTTGACCTCCCTGGTCAATTCATCGACGCGAGCCGCGGAGCGTTCTGTCTCGGCGGACAGTTTCCGGTTGGCCAGGTCGAGGGCGGTACGCGTGTCGGTGGCCAATTTCCGGGCCTCGTCTCGTTCCGCGACGGCATTTCTCAGGCGGGCTTCCAGGTCGGCGACGCGTTGTTTATGGGTTTGTTCCGAGTACTTGGCTTGATCCTCGGCGTCCTGCAATTCGGTCTTCAGGGCAGACCCTTGGTTTTCCTGGGCGCGCAGGCGGACGTGCAATTCGTCGATTTGTTTCTCTTTCGCGGCGTTATTCTCGGTCAACTTGTAGCGCGTCGCGTTGAACTCGTCCTGCAGTTGTTTCACGGTCTTTTCGAGGGCGTCTCGTTCGCCGGACAGCGCGGCGATCTCCATGTCGACGCTTCTCTTGGCGTTGGTGAGGGCGTCGTATTTCTTTCTCGACACGCAGGAGTCGAGGATCGCGCAGGCGACAAGGGCGATAATCAGGTTAAACAACGGGTGTTTCATGGTGATTCTATTTTTGGTGCGGCCATTCATTGGCATCGGCAAATGTAGGGAAAATTTCGAGAAACGCGCGCAAAGAAAGAGGCCCCGCGGGAACGGGGCCTCGCCAAGACGCGCGGGGTTCTATAAAGGGTACTCATCAAAAGCGTAGAGAATGGTCGAGAGGTATCGCTCGCCCGTGTCCGGCAGGATGACGACCGCGTTTTTTCCCGCGTTTTCGGGACGCGCGGCGACAATCGCGGCGGCGAAGGCGGCGGCCCCCGATGATATTCCCACGAGCAGTCCCTCGGTCTTGGCCAGGGCGCGGCTGGCGCGTATGGCGTCGTCGTTGGAGACGGTGATGACCTCGTCGATGACGGCGCTGTCGTAGTTGCGCGGCACGAAACCGGCGCCGATGCCCTGTATCTTGTGCGGGCCGGGGGCGCCGCCGGAGAGGACGGGGGAGTCGGCAGGTTCGACGGCGACGACCTGCAGGGAGGGATTCAGTTCCTTGAGTCGTCGGCCGGCGCCGCTGACGGTGCCCCCGGTGCCGACGCCCCCGACGAGGACATCCACCTGACCGTCGGCGTCGCGCCAGATTTCCTCGGCGGTGGTGCGGTAGTGGACGTCGGGGTTTGCCGGGTTGTCGAATTGCTGGAGGATGATGGCCCCTGGCGTTTCCTCGCGCAGCGCTTCAGCCCGGGCGATGGCGCCCTTCATTCCTTCGGCGCCGGGGTCAGGACGAGGTTCGCCCCGAGGGCCTTGAGGAGGTTTCGTCGTTCGAGGCTCATGGTCTCGGGCATGGTCAGGACGAGGTTGTAGCCCTTGGCGGCGGAGACGAAGGCGAGGCCGACGCCGGTGTTCCCGCTGGTGGGTTCGATGATGGTGGCGCCGGCGCGGAGGATGCCCCTGGCCTCGGCGTCCTCGATCATGGAGAGGGCGATGCGGTCCTTGACGCTCCCGGCGGGGTTAAAGTATTCGAGTTTGGCGATGAGGCGCGCGACGGTGGAGCGCGATCGTTGGTAGGCGGAAAGCTCCAGGAGGGGAGTGTTTCCGACGAGCTGGGTCAGTCGAGTGTGTATGTTTGCCATGTGATGATGTTTTGTTCGGGGCAAAGGTAGGCGGGGCGGGGCGGGCGGGCAATCGCACGTTCGTGGTATTTTGGCGGGGGGAGGGGCGGGCGGTGGAGCGATTGTGGTACTTTCGCGGGAAACAAACAGGTAGCCGATGACACGTTCCTTTATATTAGCCGATAACCAGTACATCACGCGCGTGGGCGTGGCCGCGTTGCTCGAACGGATGAGCCTGGCGCGGTCGATCGAGAAAGTGACCTCCCCGGTGGAGTTGATGGGGGCGCTGTCGCGTTGCCCGGACGCCGCGGTGGTGTTGGATTACACGCTTTTCGGGTTCACGGACGTGCAGATGATGAACGTGAACCAGAAGTATCGTCGATCCCTGTGGGTGCTTTTCTCGGACGATCTGTCGCGGGGATTCCTTCGCCAGGTGCTCCTCTCCGGCCAGCGGTTTAGCGTGGTCATGAAGACGGACGCGGAGGAGGAGATCGCGGCCGCGCTGGCGGCAGCCGCGCGCGACGAGGTCAGTCTCTGCGAGTACGCCGAGCGGTTGCTTGCCGAGGGGATTCCCCCGCGGGACGCGCCGGCGGGGCTGACGGCGACCGAGCGCTCGGTGTTGCACGAGATCGCGCTCGGCAAGACCACCAAGGAGATCGCCTTTGAACAGTGCCTGAGTTTCCACACGATCAATACCCATCGCAAGAACATCTTTCGCAAGCTGGGCGTGAACAATGTCCACGACGCCATCAAGTATGCCCTTCGCGCGGGCATCATTGACGCGGCGGAATACTACATTTGATCCCCGTTATATTCCCAATACTTGCCGGTTAGGGGATTCCCCGTACGGACATGGGGAATCCCCGTACGGACATGGGGATTCCCCATATGGACATGGGGATTCCCCATATGGACATGGGGATTCCCCATGTGGAGCTGGGGATTCCCCATACGGAGCTGGGGATTCCCCATACGGACATGGGGATTCCCCATACGGACATGGGGATTCCCCATGTGGAGCTGGGGAATCCCCATTCGGGGCGTTTCGAGGTACTTCGCGAGGGGCGTCCCCTGCTCGAAGTCGAACAGGGTAAGACTCCGCAGCGCGTAATAGAGCGACCAGTAGGTGGCCAGCGTCGAGAGGAAGTTCCTGCGCGCCGCGTCCTTCTCGGTGATCGAGGCGTTCAGGTCGAGGATCGTCGACTTGCCGAGGAGGTAGAGTTTCCGGGCCACCTCCCCCCGCCTGGCGGCGGTCTCGTTGGCTTTCGCGGCGACGCGCAGCTGGTTGGCCTGGAGGTTAAACTGCTTGACGGTCTTGATGACGTTCATCTCGAAAGTACTCCTGTCCCGCGCCACCCGTTCGCGCACCATGTCTCGGTTCGACCGGGCCACCTCCACCTGTCCCCGTCCCCTTCCCCAGTCGAGCAGCGGCAGTCGGACGCCGATCTCCATGTACTGCTGTCCCAGGGGGTGTCGGTAGGCCTCCTCGAGGTCTTTCCCCGTCTTTGCCAGGCCAAACTGTATGTAGAGATCGGCCCGCGTCCCGGCGTTGGCGCGCGCGCTGGCGACGCTGCTCTCGCTCTCGATCTCCTGCCGTTTCATGTAGGGAATCTCGGCGCTGTTCTCCCTGGCTCGCGCGAGGGCCTCCTCCGCGGGCGCGAAGTCGAGCGGAATGTTGTCGTCGATGACGGCGAGGATCGGTCGCGGGTCGTCGATGCCCAGGAAGGCGCGCAGGGCTTCCATGCAGTCGTCGACGTTCAGGGCGGCCGAGAGGCGGTTGCTCTCCTCGGTGAGCATGTTGATCTCGAGCTGCAGGATCTCGTTCTCGGTGATGGCTCCGATCTCGTATCTTCCTCGCGCGAAGGCGTGGAGGGTGTCGGCGTTGGCGTGGTTGACGCGCGCGATGTCGAGGTTAGCTTGCGCCCTCGCCAGGTTAAAGAAGAGGGAGACGGCCCGCTCGGACGCGAGTTCGAGGGCCTCGGCAAGGTCGCGCCTCGCCTCCTCGAAGCGCAACGGCTCGACGCGCTTGTCCCACTTGAAACGGTTGTAGCCGGCGAGCGACTGCGCGTAGACGACCACCAGCGGCGCGGTTTTGTAGGAGTACTCGCCCTCCCCGAACATGTCCATGCGCTGGATGCCGGTCTGGAGGGAGAGGGTGCCGCCGGTGAAGGGGATGTTCTGGTCGAGGGAGAGGGAGATGTCCGTCGTCAGCTGGTTCTGGGAGATGTAGCGCGCGGTGCCGTCCGGCAGCGTGACGGGGTTGATGGCGTGGTTGAAGCGGGGCGTCGAGGCGATGGAGAGGGAGGGAAGGCGGCTGGCCTTGTAATAGACGTGGTTCCAGTGGGCCGAGCGGAAGGCGTGGCGGGCGTAAAGCGCGTCGGGCGATTGTTCCCGCGCCATCTCGACCGCCTGCAAGGGGGTGAGGGAGATCGTGTCGTTTTCCCCCGGCAGGAAGGAAAGGAGCAAGAGGAGTGTGGTCGGGTGCATGTCTCTCGTTTTTTACAAAGACGCGGTCAATTCCCGTGCCACCGTCAAAGACGCTTCTCGATGAGGCCGTTGCGGCGAGACGGCGGAGGGGAGAGGGTGCGAAATCGAACGCGCTCCTGTTCGTTATCGCACTTGTTTTCCATCGCGCCAGGCCTTATCTTTACCCCGTAATAACCCCCCGTACACGACCCGCATACAATGGAAAAGAAAGGAAAGATTCTGGTGATCGACGATAACGAGGACGCGCTCTTCGCCCTGAACGCGCTCCTGCTGCCGCGCGTCGAGAAGGTGAAGACGAGCGCCCACCCGGAGAAGATCGAGCAGTACATGCGCGCGTTCCAGCCGGACGTGATCCTGCTGGACATGAACTTCCGCAAGGACGTGGTGAGCGGCCTCGAGGGCTTCGCCTGGCTGGAGAAGATCCTGGAGGTGGACCCCCGCGCCATCGTGATCTTCATGACCGCCTACGCCGACGCCGGTAAGGCCGTGCAGGCCATGAAGGCCGGCGCGACGGACTTTATCTCGAAACCCTGGGAGAACGAGAAGTTGCTCGCCACCCTCTCCTCCGCCCTCAAGCTGAAGGAGTCGCGCGACGAGGTGGCCTCCCTCGAGCAGAAGGTGAAGACCCTCGGCGATCCCCCCTACCCGGAGATCATCGGCGAGTCGGCCCCCATGCGCGAGATCTTCACCCTCGTCGATAAACTCTCGGACGCGGAGGCGAACGTGTTGATCCTCGGCGAGAACGGGACGGGAAAGGACTTGATCGCCCGCTCGATCTTCTACCACTCGCCGCGCTCGAAGGGTATCTTCACGACCATCGACCTGGGAACCATCCCCGACGCCCTCTTCGAGAGCGAGCTGTTCGGCCACGAGAAAGGGGCCTTCACCGACGCCCGTCGAGAGAAACCCGGCCGCCTGGAGGTGGCGTCGGGAGGGACGCTGTTCCTCGACGAGATCGGCAACCTCTCCCTCCCGATGCAGGCCAAGCTGCTCGCGGTGATCGAAAAAAGACAGATCTCCCGGCTGGGATCTACCCGCGATATCCCCATCGACGTCCGGCTGATCTGCGCCACTAACCTCGACATCCGCGAGGCCGTGGAACGGGGCGCCTTCCGCCAGGACCTGCTCTACCGCGTCAACACCATCGAGGTGCATGTCCCCCCACTCCGCGAACGCGGCGAGGACGTCCTCCTGCTGGCCGAACATTTCCTGCAACGCTTCGCCCGGAAGTACAAGAAACAGGCGCGCGCCCTGTCCCGGGAGGCGCGCGAGAAACTCATGGCCTACCCCTGGCCCGGAAACGTCAGGGAGTTACAGAATGTCATGGAACGGGCCGTGATCCTCTCCTCGGACGTCGAGATGAAGGCCGGGAACATCACCCTCCAAACCTTCGAACGACGACGCGACGAGGAACAATTTAACCTCGAGGCCATCGAAAGGGACGTCATCGAGCGGGCCATCAGGAGATGCGACGGAAACATGAGCAAGGCAGCGGCCCTCCTGGGAATCACCCGCTACGCCCTCTACCGGAAACTCAGGAGGGAATCGCGATGAAAGCGCGCGCTCGCCTGTCGCGGCGCGTCGCGCCCGTGATGCTTTTCCCGGCGGCGGCCGGATTTCTCTGTGCCGGGGGACATTACTGGACGGGCCTCGCCTGCCTCTTTCTCGCCTGCCTCTTCGCCCGCCGCCTGTTCGCGTTCCAGTCGCGCGCCATCAAGGACGTCAGGCGGTTTATCGACGCCATTCGTTTCTCGGAGTTTAACGTCTCGTTCCGGGGGTGCGACGGGAAGGGGGTCGTCGACGAGCTGGCGCCCGACATGGAGGAGGCGCTCGAACGCTTCTCGGCGCGCCTGCGGAAGATGGAGGCCGACCGCAACTTCCACGACGCGTTGCTGAACCGGGTCGACGCCGGGATCATCGTGGTGGAACGCTCGGGGACGATCCCCTGGATCAACAAGTCCGCGCTGGACGTCTTCGGGAAACCCTGCCCGCGCCACCTCGACGACCTGAAAAGCGTCTCCCCCGAACTGCCCCCCGCCCTGGCCGACCTCCTGCCCGGCGAGACCAGGATCATCCGACTCGAACGGGACGCGCGCCCCTGCCAACTGGCCGTCACCGCTATGCTCTTCATGGTCGAGGGCCGGGAACTGAAGCTGATCAGCATGAAAAACGTGCAGGAAATCCTCGAGGAAAACGAGAGCGACGCATGGAAACGACTGACCCGCGTGCTGACCCACGAGATCATGAACTCGCTCGCACCCGTGATCTCGCTCTCCGAGACCTTCGCCTCGCGCGACGACGAGAACCGGGAGATGATGCACGACGCCATGATGGCTATCCACCGCCGGAGCAAGGGACTCGTGGACTTCGTTCACAATTACAAGCGCCTGACCTCCGTGCCGCTTCCTCTCCCGACGACCTTCCCGGTTGCCCCTTGGCTGGAGGAGATCGGGAGGTTGCTTGACGCGAGCGGTCATGCATTCTCGAGCGCGGTGCGTCCTGCCGGGATGCTCCTGGAGGCCGACCGGGCGTTAATGTCACAGGTGCTCATCAACCTGATCAAGAACGCCCGCGAGTCCATCCCTCCTTCTCGTCAACCGCGCGTCGAGGTCGAGGTTTCCCTGGACGAGTACCGTCGTCCCGTCATCACCGTCTCGGACAACGGCGAGGGCATCCTCCCCGACGTCCTGGACAAGATCTTCGTCCCTTTCTTCACCACCAAGCCCAACGGCTCCGGCATCGGCCTCACCATTTGTCGCCAGATCATCAGCCTCCACGGCGGCCGTCTCTCCGTCCACTCCGCCCCCGACAAAGGCGCCCGCTTCACCATCAAACTATAATTCGGTTGCGGGCGGCCAAAATGATGTTGTGGGAGGGGGATTAGCGGTCGTACCAGGACTCGCGTTTGGTGAGCTTCAGGTCTCTCAACATGGAGGAGCGGACGTTGATTCGGAAGTTGTAGGATTGGTGTTGCCCGAAGGGGATGCAGTTGAAGGTCATTTCCCAGCAGTGGAGGTCGCGGGTGACGTCGAAGCTGGTGGCGGCGAATTGCTTGTTGGTGATGTCGAAGCCGGTGGAGTAGGAAAGTTGCCACTTGGAGGTGAGGGCGAGGCTACCGGAAACGTCGATGGATTGGGTGATGGTGGATTTCCCGGCGCCGGG
This sequence comes from Odoribacteraceae bacterium, assembly GCA_031257615.1. Taxonomy (GTDB): domain Bacteria; phylum Bacteroidota; class Bacteroidia; order Bacteroidales; family Marinifilaceae; genus JAIRKS01. The sequence continues at coordinate 7,688 of JAIROI010000094.1, read as the reverse complement.
GTTGGAGTAGTTGGCGCGGTAGTTGACGTTGATGGACCAGGGGAGGTCGAAGTCGACGTACTGGTCGTAGAGGCCGTGGACGAGTTCGTTCTTTTTTTCCTTGTTTTTCCCGTTGTCTGCCGAGAAGCTGAAGCCGGAGGTGAGTCCGAGGGAGGTGAGGCGACCGAGTCCCCCGGCGTACTTGTTGATTCGTCGGCCGGTGGAGTCGAGGGCGTAGGGGTCGATGCTGCCGTTGAGGTTGACGTCGATTTTGTCGTTGATGATTTTGGTGCGCGCGCTGAGGCTAATGTTGTTGAATTTCATGGAATCCCTGAACATGTCGTAGCCGGAGGAGAGGTTGAAACTTTCGAGGATCTTGACTTTCCGGGGTTCGCCGCTGCCGGTGGTGTCCCGGGCGTTTTCTCTCAGTTTCATTTCGATGTTGTTGTCGATGCTGAAGCTGAGGGAGCCGGACTGGGGGGTGGCGATGTATCCGGGGGCGAAGGTGAGTCCCTCGTACATGGAGTATTGCACGTGTTTTTCGCCGTCCCAGTATGTTTTGGCGTATGTGCCGAGGGGTCCGATCTTGGGGCGGTAGCTGATGCTGAAGGAGGGGCGCACCATGTGTCTTATGGCGATGATGTTGCTTTCGGGTTTGAAGGTGTACATGCCGTAGATGGTGGGGGTGTATCCGATGGAGGCGCCGGTGGAGTACTGGTGGGAGTAGGTGATTTTCTCGATGTATCGCTTGACTTCGACGCCTCCCCTGGCGGAGGTGTCGGGCACCCAGATTTTCTCGAGGTACTTGAGGTTGAGGAAGCCGGAGTAGGAGATGGTGGGGGAGAAGGTGATGTCTTTGGCGATTTTGAAGGAGAAGGAGAGGGGGATGTCGTGCTTGTACCCGTTGTTCCAGTCCTGGCTGAAGGAGGATTTCATGAGCTTGTACTCTTTGGTGCTGATGCTGTTTCGAAATTCCCCGGAGTAGGAGACGCCGATGTTGTCGTACCATTTGAGGTTGCTTGATTTTCCTTTGGCGCGGAAGGGGTATATTTGGGTCATGCGGAGGCTGAGGTTGGGGAGGGTGAGGGAAATGGAGGTGTCCCGGGCGTTCTGGTTGTGGTTGAATGAACCGTTGAGGCTGAAGGGGCTGTCGGGCCACTTTTTGCTCCAGGTGACGCTGGATTGTTTGCGTTGGTCGGCAATGTCGTTGAGGCTGGTGGCGTTGTAGTAGTTGTTTTTCGCGGAGGAGATGTTGACGGAGGCGGAGAAGGAGCTGTACGGGTTGGCCTTGGCGTCCTGCGAGTGGGTCCACTGGAGGGACCAGTCGCTGGATTCCTGGTAGTCGGGCAGTCCTTTTTCGCCCGTGTGGTTTTTGCTGGTGCTGAAGTTGAAGTTTCCCCTGAACTTGTAGCGCAGGACGTACTGGGATTGGGTTTGGAGTCTCCACGATCCGTTGCTGTAGATGTCTCCGGTGAGGGTGAGGTCGAAGTAGTCGTTGAATTTGAAGTAGTATCCCCCGTTTCTGAGGTTGAATCCTCTCATGCGCTCCTCGCCGTAGGTGGGGATGATGATGCCGGAGGTACCTTTGTCGGTGATGGGGAAAAAGATGAAGGGGACGCCGATGACGGTGGGAATGTCCTCGATGACGAGGTAGGAGGTGGTGGCGAAGACTTTCCGGTCTTTGATGAGTTTGGCCTTGTTCATCCTGAGCATGAAATGGGGATGGTCGTGGTTGTCGCAGGTGGTATACCAGCCGTCGAGGACGCAGTATATGGAGTCGTTTTGCTTTTTGGTGAACACTCCTTGCATGTATCCCTCTCCTTGCTGGGTGATGATGTTTTTGATGAAGGCCTTTTTGGTGGCGAAGTTGTACCGCAGTTCCTTGCTGTCGAACTCTTGCGCCCCGTCCTTGAACTTGGGGGTGCCGACGAGGGCGCCGGTGGAGTCCGGTGTTCCGGTGGCCATGGCGGTTTTCAGGTTCATGTCCATCTCGATGTAGTTCGCGGTGACCTCCGTGGTGAGGTATTTGACGTTGGAGCCGTTCCCGTAGAGGTAGACCTTCTTTTCGAGCACGGAGAGGTGGGTGGAGTCGGTCCAGTGGTAGGAGACGATGTCGTCGAAGGGCGGTTTTTGCGCGGAAGAGTCGGCGGCGGTGGAGTCTCTCGGCGTTCCGGGGATGGAGTCGAGGGGGATGATTGGACGCGACCCGGGGGTCAGCGTGTCCCTGTTGTCGACGGAGTCTCTCCTTTCTTTCCCGTTTTCCGGGAGGGGTATTCCGGTGGCGAACCCCGGCGCTGTCAAGAGGATGGATAGGGCGATGGCTATGAAAACAGCACCATCTCTAATAAAACCTCGCGTGTATATTTTGACTTGCAATTTTATACTATTTTTGTGACTACATTTTTCGAGTGCCACCGCGCACTTCGTGAACGCAAAAGTAAGAAATATTGATGGCGAAAGACCAGGTTCTTTTTAAAAAGTTTAAACGCGATGATAAACAGAGGTAAGGTACCGGGATTGATCGCGATCCTCGTGTTTTTTTGTTTCCCCGGCAGCCTCCGGGGACAGGCAGTGGTGGAGAAATTGAGTTGTATCTGCATCGACCCGGGGCACGGGGGCGTCCCCGGCGCGGTGAACGGGAAGGTGATGGAGAAGGATGTCGTGCTGGATATTTCCCTGAAACTTGGGGCGATGATCCAACGCGCGTACCCGAACATGAAAATCGTCTACACGCGGACGAAGGACGCGCCGGTGGACCTGAAAGAACGCGGGGCGATCGCTAATAGAGCCAAGGCCCAACTCTTTATATCCATACACGCGAATAGCCACGAAACCGCGCCCCCGCAGGGGACAGAGGTCTTCGTGCTGGGGTTGGACTGGACAGAGGCCAGCCTGGAGGTGGCGATGAGGGAGAATAGCGCGATCTATTACGAGGCCGACTATTCGGTGAAATATAGCGGCTTCACGCCGGATGACATGGAGTCTTACATCCTCTATAACCACCTGCAAAATACCTTCCTGAGCAATAGCACGGAGTTCGCCGGCCACGTGCACGACGAGATCGTCAAGGCACTGGGCACGACGGCCCGCGGGATCAAACAGGGACTGCTGATCGTGTTGAAAGAAGCGGCCATGCCCGCCGTGCTGATCGAAACGGCGTTTATATCCAACGTCAACGACCTGAAGAAACTCGCCTCGCCCGCCGGACGAGATAAATTCGCGCGGGCAATCTTTAGGGCGTTCGTGACGTATAAAGAGGAGTGGGAAAGAAATAGCGTCCTGATACAAAACGCACCGGAAGAGGAAGAGCAGGGGAAGAGTTTGGTCTACGCGATACAAGTGGTGTCGGCCAAGGGCCGGATCACGAACTTCAAACGCTTTAATTTGCAGGATAAGGTGGAGGAACTGAGGCTGGAGGATCGGTATTGCTACTACGTCCGCGCGTGCTCCTCGTACAACGAGGCGGTGAGAAACCAGCAGGACGTCCGCAAGAAGGTGAAGGATTGTTTTGTCATCGCCCTCCTCGACGGGAAACCGATTCCCGTCTCCAAGGCCCGGCAAATCGAGAACGAACAAAAGAAATGAGAACTTAAAACAACGGTAATGAAAATAAAACGGGAAGCAAAGTTAGCCCTCGCCGCCATCTTGGCCGTGAGCGCGTTGATCTGGGGGATAAGCTATCTAAAAGGGATATCCCTGTTTGAAACAAGAAACGTCTACTACGGCGTCTACGACCGCGTGGAGGGATTGAAAATCTCCAGCGGGGTGCTCTATCGCGGCTACCAGGTGGGGCAAGTGACCGGTATCTCGTTTACCGGCAAACGCAACGATAAGGTGCTGGTGACCTTCTCGGTGAAGAAGGAACTGCAACTGCCCGGAAATACCCTGGCCAGCATCCAAAGCGGCGACCTGATGGGCACGAAGGTGATCAACCTGCTGCCGGGCGACTGGGAAACATTCGCCAACAGCGGCGACACGCTGCGCTCGGAGGTGGAACAAGGGCTGATCGAGCAGGTGAGCCAACAGATACTCCCCCTGAAACAGAAGGCAGAGACGCTGTTCGCTTCCCTCGACTCGGTGCTCGTCATCGTGCAGGGACTGTTCAACGAGAAGACCAAGCAGAGCCTCTCCGGCAGTTTCCTGAGCATCGGGCGAACGCTGGCCAACCTGGAGTTCGCGTCGGGAAACCTGGACACGTTGCTGCGAACCGAGTCCGGGAGACTGCGGCAAATCCTGGATAACGTGTATCGCATCACGACAAACCTGGAGAATAGTAACGAGGATATCGCCACCTTCTTCGCGAACCTCGCGGAGATCAGCGATTCGCTGCGCGAAGCCAACCCGAAACGCTCGCTCGACCTCCTGAATCAACTGCTCCAGGAGTTTGACAGCATCGCGGGCAAGATCAACCAGGGAGACGGGACGCTGGGAGCGCTCGTGAAGGACAGCGATCTTTACTATAATCTGAACATGGCCACGGAGAACCTGAATCGCCTGCTGGTGGAATTCAGGTACAATCCCAAAAAGTTCATCCGCCTCTCGCTGCTCGACTTCTCTTCCTCGAAGGAGGTCTTCCAGTACGGCGTGGTGATCCATGAATCGACAGAGCGCCTCTCTCCCCGCGAGGATATCTACAAACAACACCCTGATCTGAGAGAAATTAAATACAAAGACAGGTACATTTACCTGATCGCGACCTACAAGCGACTGAAGAGCGCCCAGGAGAAACTCAAAGGTGTGATAGAACAGTATAACGACGCCTATATTGTTAAAATAGACTTTGAGTAAAAGTTAGAGCGGTTCTAAATAGTCGTGTTAAAAAGTCGGAAAACTTTAACATAACGCGGCGCTGCCGAAGTCGTCGCGAACCCCGGAAAATCGTTCTTGTCTGCCCCCTGGGGCGGTTTTTCAGGGGGTGATTATGTCAACTCCGCGCTTATCTCGAAACGCGGGGAACGAGTGACAAACCCCTCGTACGCCGCTGGTCTCCATACGGTTGTTTTTAAAATACTGACGTAGAGATTGTAGGTTCTACACAAGAGGATACGACGGAAGACGCGTTTTTTTTCTCAACTTTTTTCCTCGACTTTAGCATCCCGAAAACAATCGAAGAGTCATAACCCAATTGATGCAACATGGAAGCGAATAACAAAGCGATATGGTCGGACTGTTTGGCCGTGATCAGAGAGCAGGTTTCCCCAAAGGCTTTTAAAACATGGTTTGAAGGCATTGAGGCGGTGCAGTTCCAGCAAAACGTGCTCACGATCCAGGTGCACAACATGTACGTGTACGAGTGCCTGGAGGAGCACTACGTGGAGATATTGAGGGACGCTATCCGCAAGGTCATCGGGCCTGGCGCGCAGCTGGAATACCTTGTCATGGTGGAAGAAGAGAACTCCACGCGCTTCTCCTCGAATCCCGTCTTTGTCCCGCCGGGAGCGGTGGTCACCGCGCCGCAACTCAAAAATCCCTTCCAGCGAAACAACCAGAGCCTGGTCATCGACTCGCGACTGCACCCCGCCTACACCATGGAAAGTTTCATCGAAGGCCCTTGCAATCACCTGGCAAAGGAGGTGGGACGGGAAATCGCTAAAAACCCCGGGAAGACAACCTTCAACCCGCTGCTGATATACGGCGCCTCCGGCCTGGGAAAAACTCACCTGGCACAAGCCATCGGGCTGAACGTGAAACAGAATTTCCCGAACAAGGTGGTGCTGTACGTGAGCACGAACCTCTTCCAGGAACAATTCACGGAGGCCGTGCGCAGGAACGAGATCAACGATTTCATGCGCTTCTACAAGCTGATGGACGTGCTGATCCTCGACGACATACACGAGCTGGCCGGGAAAACCGGCACCCAAAACACCTTCTTCCATATATTTAACCACCTCCACCAGTTGGAAAAACAGCTCATCTTCACCTCCGATCGTCCGCCTGCCGAGCTGAGCGGCATGGAAGAGCGCCTGATCTCCCGTTTCCGGAGGGGCCTCCCGGCGGAGATCAAGTCCCCCGACTTCGACACCCGCATGGCTATCGCCCGCTCCAAGGTGCGCAGGGACGGGATCGACTTCTCGGAAGAAATACTGGGGTACATCTGCAAGTACGTGAACAATAACATCCGCGAGCTGGAGGGCGCGATCATCTCGCTGCTGGTGCAGCAAACCCACAACCGGAAAGAGCTGACCGAGGAAAACGTCAGGGAGGTGCTGGAGAAGACTGTTACCAAGCCACAAACGGAGACCACCGTCGGACGCGTTTGCCAGGTAGTCTGCGACCATTTCCACATGACCCCGACCGTCCTGCAGGGGAAAAACCGCAAGCAGGAGGTCGTGCGTCCCCGCCAGATTGCCATGTATTTCGCCAAAAACCACACCACCGCCTCGCTCGCTAACATCGGAAGCCAGTTCGGCAAAGACCACACGACGGTATTGTACGCCTGCAAGGTCATCTCCGACCTGATGGAAACCGACCGGATATTCAAGGCCCAGATGGAGGAGTTGCGGCGCAAGATACTCATGCTGTAACCCTTCGCGAGGGAGAGGTGGAAGACAGTTACAAAACGGTCGAACGCGTCGCCGGGGGCCTCTACAAGGAAAAAGGCAGCCGCTTCATTGCCCGCGTCTACCCCGTGACGACGGAAGAAGAGATCAAGAAGATACTCATGGAGATCAAGTCCGAATATTTCGACGCCCGCCACCATTGCCACGCCTGGGTGCTCGGCGTCGACGCCAGGAACACCCGCGTCAACGACGACGGCGAACCCTCTTCCACGGCCGGTCGCCCGATCCTTGGCCAGATCCTTTCCCGCGGCCTCACCAACGTGCTGGTCGTGGTCGTCCGTTATTTCGGCGGCACGAAATTGGGCGTCTCCGGACTCATTCAGGCCTACCGCGCGGCGGCCTCCGACGCCCTGGACCACGCCGGGCTGGTCGAGAAAACCGTCGACGAAACCCTCAGCATCACCTTCAACTACGCCGACATGAACGACGTGATGAAGGTCTTGAAAGAGGAAAACCCGGAGATACTGGAGCGAGATTTCGAGATGACCTGCCGCGTGACCCTCCGCGTTCATCGCGGCGACATGCCCCGTCTCCGGGAGCGCCTCGCCCGCGTCGAATCGGTGCGAGAGACCACCTGACCACCATCGCCACACCTTACCTTTATAGGCTGCTGCGTAAAACAAAGTCCATTGAAGGGCTGCATGGCAGCCCAACCTTTGTAGGCAGTAGCCTAAGGCTACTGTATAGCAAACGGACGTAACGGGAATTGGCTGCGTAGCTGCCCAACCTTTACGTGCGGCTGCCTCAGGCCGCACATAAAGCAGCACCCACAGGGTGCTGCATAAAAAAGAATCCTTTGAAGGGCTGCGTAGCAGCCTAATCTTCATAGCCGGCACCCGGTGGGTGCCGGTTAGGAGGTACAATAATAAAAAGGCCGCAGAGCGGCCCAACCTTTATTCGCAGCCGCCTCATAAAAAAGAATCCGCTGTTAAAGGCCACTCCCGAACTTTCCCCTTGCCAAGCCGGGGCTGCGTAGCTGCCTAACCTTTATTCGCGGCTGCCTAAGGCTGCCGCATAAAAGAAAGATTCCTTTGAAGGGCTGCGTAGCTGCCCAACCTTTGTAGGCAGTAGCCTAAGGCTACTGTATAAAACGATGTCCATATATTCTCGGCTGCGTAGCTGCCTACCTTTGTTCGCAGCTGCCTCAGG
>JAIROI010000090.1 GCA_031257615.1 Odoribacteraceae bacterium | reverse complement strand
GTCCCGTAAAGGTGAGGCAGCTACGCAGCCTTTTAAAGGTGGGTAGCTTTTTATACAGTAGCCTTAGGCTACTGCCTACAAAGATGGGGCAGCTACGCAGCCCTGCATGACGCGAGGGTACGCGATCCATCTCTCTTTTTAATGTGGACTCTTTTTTATATAGCGCCCCGAGGGTGGTGCCTATAAAGGAGAGGTAGCTACGCGGCCTTGCATGATGCGAGGGTTCGCGGGACAATATCCTTGGGCGGTCGCCGGCAAGAGGTAGACGGTTGCCGGCAAGGGATGGTCGGCTACACGGCTTTCTTAAAGTAGTGGTCGGTAGGGGGCTGCGTAGCTGCCCCATCTTTGTAGGCAGTAGCCTAAGGCTACTGTACAGGGCATGGAGCAAATAAAGGGGGCTGCGTAGCTGCCTCATCTTTATCCGCGGCTGCCTAAGGCTGCCGCGTAAAGAAGAATCCGCTTCCGTGATTTCGAGGTAAAAAAGAGAGACCATAGACGGGGAATTACTGGATGACCGGGACTTTCATGTCGGGGTAGACGCGGCGGAGGGAATCGAGCATGGCCCTCGCGATGGAGTCGGCGCGCTCGAAGGTGTAGCGGCCCTCGATTCTCAACTTATTAAAGCGGCGGCCCTGTTCGCGAAAAACGTCAAAAAATAGCGGCCCCCACTCTCTCCAGACTTCCGCGTTGGCGATCACCCTCTCGAAATCGGGTATCTCCAGGCCCGCGGGCGTGTAGATGGCGGGAGAGCCGTCGCGGGTAATCCACGCGTAGCGCAAGCCGCCGACCTCGAGCAACCGGAAATCCTTTGCCCCGGCCTCGGCGAGCAACTTGGGTATCCGGGAAAGGTAGCTTTCCGTTTGGGGTAGGCTATACCCGGTCTCCCTCAGCACCCAGCGTCCATCCGGTTCTCGCGTGGCGGTAGCGTTAAAATGGATTTCGTCTTCCTCGATCACGACATAATGCACCTTATCGTCGGCGGGCCGCGCGCACTCCTCCAGGCGCGTCATGACGGGATTCGCGGCGAATGCCTGAACGTCCAGCACGTAATAGGGGATTGTCGCGATGTATGCCTCCTCCAGCGGCGGGATCGGGACAATCCCCGCGTAGTTGTTCCGTTGGGAGACTTCCCGGGAGAACTTCGGCATGATCTCGGACAGCGCCGCTTGTTCGCGTTCCGTCATCGTGTCGGGGAGGTAGTTAGCGATGGGTTCGGGGGTTGCTTTCGCGGTCATTCTTTCGCTCGCGGTGCAGCAGGCGCAGGCGGCGAGGACGGCAATAATCAGTGCGCGTTTCATGGGGAGGGGTAAAGAGGGTTGAGAAAAGGAGAGCCGGGGCCTGCCTTGGGATTCGGGGGGGCGCGCGGGGGCGCGGTCTCGCTGGAACTGGGGGGCGGGGCGCCCGGCTCTTGTGGTGATCATTGGGGTTGAGGGATCGCGTCAGTTAATGATCACGGTGACGACGTCGCTCCAGGGGCCGTGTTCGAAGCGGGCGTTGGTCCAGGCGGCCTGGATGGAGAGGCGCTTGCCGACCTCGGCGTCGGTGAAGATGAGGCGGGTGTGCAGGCGGGAAGAGTGTTGTTCGCGCCAGCCCTCCTCTCCTTCGAACTTGAGGCGGATGGCGATGCTGTGCTCTTCAGGGGCGCGGGCGTAGGTGGTGGCTTGCCCGTGCTGCGGGTTGCTCACGTACGCGTCGACGACGTGATGTTGTCCTGATTCCACTTTCAGGTCCGGGGTGTGGCTGGGCGCCGGTTTCGGCTCGTGGCTGGTGTGGATCCTGGTGGGCAGGCCGAGGGAGTCGAGCAGTTCGTTCGGGATGGCCTCGTTTCCCACGAGCGTCAGGATGAGGGCGCTGATGTGAGCGCGGAGGGCCTTGAACGCCGCGTTCTTCGCCGCGACGGTGGCGTGGGTTCTACTCCCTCTCACCGAGTTGGCGTCGTAGGCCGTCTTGGCGTCGTAGACCAGTATTCCCATCGCTTGGAGCTGCGCGGTGGTTAATTTAAGGGCCGTTGCATTGGTCGTGCAATCGGTGTTGAACTTCTGTGCCCAGGCGATCCATTCGCTGTCCTTTGTAGGTTGAGTTTTGCGTGGCATAACGTTAAGTGTTTAAGTTAAAGAAAAGGAGTTATTTGTTTGCCGAAAGGCGGGATATAAAGAGAGGCATTGGGGACTCCGCGCGAGCATTGCCCGTTCCGGCAGAGCGACCGCGCGAGGGTAGGAGAGTGTCCCGGTAAGCTTCCCGATTTTCCCGGGAGAATTGTGAATTTCCCCGGGGAAATTGTGAATTTTCCCGGGAGAATTATGAATTTCCCCGGGGAAATTGTGAATTTCCCCGGGAGAATTGTGAATTTCCCCGGGAGAATTGTGAATTTCCCCGGGGGAATTATGAATTTCCCCGGGGGAATTATGAATTTCCCCGGGAGAATTGTGAATTTCCCCGGGAATATTTGGGAGGATCGCGGGACGCGAGAGGCAAACCGCGAGGCAATCGCAGAGAGTTGGCCCCGCGCCGGGGAGGGCGCGGGGGTATTGAGATTGGTTATAGCGGAATGCCTGGTCATGACGTTAATCCCATTGGCTTTCGTAGGTACGGCTTTGGAGAGCGGACATGGACGGGAACTTGTACTCCATATCCACGACGCGGCCGGGGAGGTCGATCTCGTAGAGCTTGGTATCGTTCTCCATGAGTCGTTCGTTCGAGACGTCGATGATGACGAACTTCCCGTTGGAGAGCGCTATGCCCAGCTCGGTTTCCTGCGGGTTGGAGGACATCGCGACGACCTCCGCGCCGGCGGGAAGGGTATAGAAGAGGCGCGCGGAGCCGCCGAGGTGGTCGTACCAGTAGATGTTGTTACCGGTGGCGAAGAAGAGGTAGGCGCGGGTCTTCAGCTGGTAGAACTTCGTGTTGGCGGAGAGGAAACCGGGGTTCGGGAAGGGGTTGTTGGTGAAGTCATACAGTGGTTGTTCGGCAGGCAGGACGGAGAGCTGTTGACCTCCGGTGCCGCGGCAGCGTTGGACGTAATAATTGCCGCCGCGCTCGTAGACGGTGATGTTGTGGGACTGCCCCAGCGACCCCACGAGCGCCTCGTTGTAGAAGGCCGAGTAGAGGACGTTAGCGTCGGCGGTGTTGTTGTAGTCGAGGTACTCGCCGGGGAGCGTGAAGGCGGGGGCGGGGAGGATGGCGCCGCCGGTGGTGACGTTCCCGGCGTATATCCAGAGGAATCGCTTGCCCTCCTTGTCGTAGGCGGCGGTAAAGAAGGCGTAGCCGGCGACGCTTGGGATAAAGAACTCCACATTAAGCAGTTTGCCCTGGTGCTCCATCGGGAAGTTGGCGAAAGAGTAGGTAAAAAAGTCGGTGTTGCTGCCGTAGTAGGGACTGCGGAAGTAAACCGCGTGGTCCGCGTTCATGAGCATGGCCACGTATCCCGTATGCATGTAGTCGATCGGCTGGAGATTGGCCGGCGATCCGCCGACGAACTCCTGCGAGAGGAGAAGCTCCTGTTGATAAGAGACGCCGTTGAAGCAAGCGCTGCCGCTCTGTTGCAGGATGTAGAAGGCGGTCATGAGTCCGCGACTACCGAGCATCTGGCTCAAGGCGACGGGTCCGCTGCCGAGCGCGGCGTCGGGATAGAGCGTGGAGTAGAGGTCGACGTAGGGGGTATAGACATGCGGGCTGGTATTATCTCCCGGTACGCTCCTCTCGGGGAGGATGAAGGAGAGTTTACTTTGCCCGGCATCCTCGCGGAGGATCAGCCAGCCCTTGGAGTAGCGGGAGACGGCATTGATGGAGACGCTGCCCTCGGTGATGTAGCCGGAACTGATCTCGCGGACGCAGATCTGTATGTTCTGCTGGCCGACGATCGGGGCGAGGAAGCGCAGTTCGCGTCCCTCGTTGATGACCTCGCGGCGACCGAGGAGGCCCATGTTGCCCTTGTTCTCCCACCAGTACTCGAAGCCCAGCGTGTCGGAGGGGTCTTCAAAGGTGATTTTGGGGGTGTACTTGAGGGTGTCCCCGAGGTATGCGGTGAGCGTGTAGGCATCGAAAGTGATGGTGACCTTGTTGATGGGCAGGTAATCGTATTTCCCTTTGTCCTCGTAGCAGGCCTGGTAGCAGAAGCAGGCGAGGAGGAGGGCCGACAGTATGAGTATTTTTTTCATGGTAATCGCGTTTAGATGGTTTTATCCGTTGACAGGCACGATCATCTCGTCGCCGTTCGTTTCGTAATACGGTTCGCCGTTGTCGGCCTTGTACGCCTCGAGCCAGTATTTGAGTTGGAGGGCGTAGACGCGCATTTCGCTGGAGGTGGCGCTGGAGAGGTCGGCGACGCCGGTGACCTCGATAAACTTCTCGTACTTCTTGTCGGAGTACGGGCCGAGGTAGGAGGTGGAGACAGCGCTTGTCCACCAGTCGGGCTGCGCGACCTTGTCGTGGATGACGAAGACCTTGTAGCGGTATTGTATCTGGCCAAGATTAAAGGCGTCGTTTTCCTGAACTCGCAAGACGAGACGCACGGCGTTAACCTTCAGGTCGGCCGTCCGGTAGAACTTCACGTAGGTGGTGTCCCGCATGGCGTTTGGTTTAAACGTCGTCGCGCTCGGCAACCTGAAGTGCGTACCCTCGACGGCCGTGGAGAGCTGTTGGTCGACGGCGATCTTGTAGGCGGTCTCCGCGGGATACCCCAGGCCGGTGGTCTTGACGATCAGCATGGAGTCGATCTCGACTTGCCCGGGCGCCAGGAGGAAGGCGATGATGGTGGAGTCCTTGGCGAGGTTCTTCACGAACTGGATGTTGTTGCCCCCGCTGTAGAGGGGAATCTCGGCCTCCTGGCAGGCAGTACACCAGAGGAGGGGGAGAAGGAGGTAGTATATGTTTTTCATGGTATGGGAACTAATGATTTAACACTTGGGTTACAGGTAGTAGGAGGCCTCGCTGTATGGCGCGGGCAGCACGTAGCGGCCGGTCATGTCGATGACTCCCGCGCCGTTGTACATGGGCTTGTTGAGGCGCTTGTAGAGGAAGAAGGTCTGTCCCTCGGCGAGGAACTCGCGGGTCATTTCGAGGTAGAGATCCTCGAGGAAGGCCTCCTTAGAGACGCTGTTCACGGGGGTCTTGGAGCCGCGGGCGGTCTTGATCCTGGCGAGTATAGTGACGGCTTGCGTCATGTCGACGTCGACGAGGCGCTCGCACATGATGTAGGCCATCTCGGTGAGCCGGACGACGGGCGCGAGCGGCCCCTGGTAGTTGATGATGTCGGCAGTGGGCCAGTAGCTCTGGTTTCCCAGCGGGATGTTCCAGCGACGGGAGGTCTTGTCGGCGTTGATCAGGTTCAGGCGGAAATCGTCGGCATAGCTTCCCCCGAAGAGCAGGCCGTCGTTCTTGATAAAGAAGGACTGCGAGGAGGCGTTGGTGGTGGAGTTGGCGACGACCGTATAGAGGTTGTTATTGAACAAGGAGAAGAGTATGTCCTCCGGCATCTTGCGATAGATGTTGTTCTCGACGGTCGCCAGGTTGCCGGCCGAGGTAAAGGAGAACCAGGTCTTGTTGGTGGAGTAGATGTAGACGGCGCGGGCGGCCTGGTAAGCGCGCTCGTTGTCGCCGCGCCACTGGTAGGCCCTCGCGAGGATGGCGGAGGCGGCGAAGTAGTTAAAGCGGGTGCCTCGGAGGGTAAAGAAAGCGTCCCCGGAGGCGTAGTTGCTTTGCAGGCGAGAGTTCCAGCTTGTCATCTGGGAGGCGTTGAAGACGGTGTCGATCTCTCCGAGCAGGGCGCGCGATTGCTCGAGATCGGCGATGATCTTGTCGAGCGCGGCGGCGACGGTGAGGTGCTCGGGCTGCTTCTCCGGGTAGGCGGTGACGTAGGGGATATAGGTCTTCCCGTCGTCGGCCCTGGTTGCCGGGGCAAAGAGGCGCAGGATGTCGAAATGCATCGCGGCGCGGACGCCGAGCATCTCTCCGAGGATCATGTTTTTCTCGTTTTCTCCGGCGGCGAAGAAGGAAGCGCTCTGCTCGTTGGTGTGCTGGATGATGTTGTTGCAGTTGGCGATCACGCGGAAGCCTTGCTCCCAGATGGGATCGACGAGGTCGGTAGTGAAGTCGCTGGCGTAGTCCCCGGCGGCCATTTCGCGATAGCTAAAGGCGCTGGATGTGCTGCCTCCGGGGAGTCGGGTGGCGTCGTAGTTATTGCCGAGGACGCTGGCGGCGCCCCAGGTGAGTTCCCTGCCGTAGAGTTGCTGCTGGGAGAGCAGGCGGTAGACGCCGTTGACGGCGGTGCGGAATCCCTGGGATTCGCTAAAGAGCGTCTCGTCCATGACGCTCGTCGAGGAGTCGACGTCCAGCCAGTCGCTGCACGAGGTGGTTCCCTGGACGAGGAACAGGGAGAAGAGGATCGGGATGATGATATTTCTTTTCATGATCGATGGTATTTAGAAACTCGCGTTTAAGGTGAAGCCGAACTTGCGGGCAAAGGGATAGCTGGTGCCTCGCTCCTGTCGGATGGTGGAGAAGACGGCGATCTCGTTCATCGTGAACTGGAAGCGCACCATGCTAAAGCCGATTCTCTGCGTCAGGGCGCGATCCATGTCGTAGCCAAGGGAGAGGGAGTTAAAGGTGAGCGCGTTGTTGCGCTGCACGAAGCGGGAAGTAGAGCGCGTAAACTGGTTGGGGGCCTTGATGGACTTGAAGGGGGAGAGGTCTCCCGGCTGCTTCCAACGCTGGATGAAGGCGCGGCGGTCGGCATTGTTTCGCTGGATATCGGCGCTCTCGACGTTGCTGACGAGGGTGGTGTTGTAAAGATCGCCGCCGAACTCGTACATAAACGAGGTGTAGAGCGTGAACCCCTTGTAGCGGGCGTTGACGCCGAAGGAGCCTTGCATGAACGGCTCGGTGTTGCCGATGACCACTTGTTGCGCGGGGTCCCAGTCGGAACTGACGCTACCGTCGCGATAGAGGAACAGCTCGGTGCCGTCTTCCGGGGAGATGCCGAGCGACTTCATGCCGAAGATGGCGTACTCCGAACCGCCTTCCTCGTACTTGCGGATGGGGTTCAGGTATTTCCCGTTGGTGTACAGGTCAAGGTAGTCGCCGCGGTAGTCGTCGTAGTACGCGTCCACGCGGTCGTTATAGGCCTTGAGGGCGTCCGAGATTTTGACGATTTTATTCTTGTTGTGCGCGCCGTTGGCGGTCAAGTTGACGTTCCAGTCCTTGTCCTTGACGAGCGCGTAGCTGAGGACGGCCTCGAAGCCCTTGTTGGAGGTCTCGCCCATGTTGTCGGTGTAGAAGAGGAAGCCGGAGGAGGAGGGGATGGAGATGTTGGTCACCATGTCCTTCGTGCGCTTGTCGTACCAGGAGAGATTCAGCGCGAGGCGCCCCCAGAGAGAAAGATCGAGGGCAAAGTTCAGGGTGTTGACATTGTCCCAGGCGAGGTCCTCGTTGCCCATCGCGGTGAGCGCGGCGCCCATGCCGGTAGTGTACCAGTCGTCCATCATCAGGTCGTGGGTATGCCGGGCGGCATACGGCGAGAAAGAGACGCGTCCGGTCTGCCCGTAGTTGGCCTTGACGCGGGCGATGTTGACGACAGGGTAATTCTGCATGAAGTCGTAATTGTGCAGGTTAAGGCCCGCGCCGAACGACCAGAAGGGGGCGACGCGCCGTTTGCTGCCGAAGCGCGAGGAGCCGTCCAGGCGCGCGGAGACGTCAAAGAGATAGGTATCCATAAAGGTATAGTTTCCCTGGAGGAGCGCGCCGAAGAGCCGCGCGTGTTCGTCCCTGAAGATCGGGTTGCGAAGCGTGCTGTTGGCGTACTTCGGGTCATGGAACTGTCCCGAGGGGAAGCCGTTATAGGCGTGGTCTTCCGAAGAACTCACCTCTTCGTTCGCGTTGAGCGCGAGGTTGAGGTTGATGTTGTGATTTTGAAAGTCGCGGTTGTACATCAGCATCAGGTTGCTGTTCCAGCTAAAGGATTTCGCGTTGCTGACGAAGAGTTGCCCTCTCGTGGCAGGCGTGTAGTTCCAGGAGTTAAAGCGCGTCGTGTTGTCCGGGTCGTAGAACTGCTCGCTGTTGTCTACCCTGTAGGTGGCGGCCAGCTGGAACTTCAGCTGGAAGTATTCCAGGAAGAAGGCATTTAACGAAAAATTATTGGCGAACTGCGCGTAGCCGTTCCGGTTAAAGTCCTTGTAGGTGACGGGAGCGTACAGCGGGTTGGTGGTTCCCATGTTCCCGGCAAAGTTCATCTCCGTGACCTCTCCCGTGTCCGGGTCGTAGATCGTGAAGTAGGGGGAGAGCCTCACGTAGTCCGAGAACGCGCCGTAGGGGGAGGTTTGCGAGCGCATCCGGGCGAAACTGGCCTGGTCGGTGACTTGGATGCCTTTAAGGCGATAGTCGGCCCGCAACTCCGCGCCCACGCGATCGCGATAGGAACCCTTCATCACGCCGGCCTCGGCGTCGTAGTTTATCCCCACGCCCATGCGAACGGACTCCGAGCCGCCCTCGAGATAGAGACTGTGGCGGTGATTGACCTGCGTGCGCAAGGGCTGCGAGAGCCAGTAGGTGTCGGCGCCCCTGTTGATATTGTTCATCTTGCCGCGGTACTGCGTGAGGTTTTGGTAATACGAGGACTGTTCGTCGAGCAGCCCGGCGGCAACCTCCGCGTCGATTTTCTCCTGCGCGTTCATCAGGTCGTAAGAGGAGAGGTCGGGGGCGGTGAACGTGCCGGTAAGATTATAAGTCACGCGCAGCTCGCCGGGGCGGGGCGCGACGGTCTCGATGACGATCACGCCGTTGGCCGCCCTCGAACCGTACATGGCCGTTGCCGCGGCATCCTTTAATATAGTGATGGACTCGATGCGATTGGGGTCCATATCGTAGATCTTCTCCGTGGAGACCTCGTACCCGTCGAGGATAAAGACGGGAAGATTGGGGTTGTTCTTGAGGGCAAACTGCGAAACGTCGGACGACTCCAGTCGATCGAGTTCCGTGATCCCCACGCCCGCCGCCCCGCGGATGTTAAACTCCGGGAGGGTATTGGGATCAGACCCCATCTCGTTGTTGCGCACGGTGCGCAGCGACGGATCGAAGACCTGCAGCGCCTGCAGCACGTTCCCGGTGGAGACCTTCATCAGTTCCTCCCGGGTCACGCGCGTGGCCGTCCCGGTGAAGCTCGACCTGCGGATGTTGGCGAACCCGGTGACGACGACCTCGTCGACCTCTTTCACCTCCTCCTCCAGGGTGACGAGGAGCGGCTTCTCGTCCGCGATGGTCACCTCTCGCGTGCGATAGCCGACAAAGGAGAAGACCAAGATGTTTTCTCCGCCCACCGGCGCGCCGATGTGAAATTCTCCCTTGACGTCAGTTGCCGCGCCGGTCGTCGTGCCCTTGAGCCGGACGGTCACGCCGGGCAACGGGGCGCCCGACGCGTCCACCACCTTCCCGGAGACGACCCGCCGCTCCTGCTGCGTCGCGCGCTGGACGGCCGCCTGGATGATCACCGCGTTGTCCGCGATGATATACGTCAGGGAGGTGTTTTTCAGGCACTCCTTCATGGCCTCCTCCAGGTCGAGGTCTCGAATCTCGACACTCACCTTCCCGGCCTCCTCCACCCGCTCGTGGGTGTAGAGAAAATCGCGACCGCTCTGGCGTTGAATCTCCTTGAGTACCTCCCGCAGGGGTACGTCCTTCATCGAGAGGGTCACTTGCGCGAACCCTCCGGCGCTCACCTGCAGTGAGGCCATCAGTGTAAGAATGGTTGTTAGTCTCATCATACAACTCGCTCGTTTGCATCTTTTGTTCTTTTTCATACCTTTGAATTGTTTTATTAAACATCTATACTCATTGACCTGAGTCTCGCCGGGGGCTGCTGCGAACAGCTCCCGGTATTTCGTTTCCTGTTAAAGTTCATGGGACATCACGATTACAGTGTTTCCTTCCACCTCGAAGCTGACCTTCCCCGTCCGTTCCAGCACGCGGAGCACCCGCGAGATGTTCACGTCCCGGGAGATCGTCCCGCCGAAGAGCGAGGAGACCTCCCCGCGGTATTCCACTTCCACGTCGTACCAGCGAACGAGTTGTCGCATGATCGAGCGGATGTCTGCCCGGTCGAAGACGAACTTCCCGTCCTTCCACGCCATCGTCTCGCGCGTGTCTACCGGCGCCACGCGGACGCTCCCGCCGTCGTCTAACCGCGCCTGCTCGCCGGGATGCAGCGGCACGGAGACCCCCGACGCCGCGACGAGGAAGTTCACGGAGCCTTCCAAGAGGGTCACCGCGATCTCGCCCTCGTCACCGTAGCTGTTGACGTTGAAACGAGTTCCCAGCACCTCTACCTCCGCGCGACCGTCCGCGGAGACGATAAAGGGCTGCCCCCGGTCGCTCTTCGCCACCTCGAGGTAGACCTCCCCCGCGACCTCCACCCGCCGCTCGTCGCCCGCGAAGGCCAACGGGTAGCGGATGCTCGAGGCCGCGTTAAGCCACGCGCGCGTGCCGTCCGGAAGGGTCATCTCGTAGTACCCCCCGCGGGGCGTGGAAAGCAGGTGATAGCGGACGGCAGCGTCGGCCGACGCCCCCTCGTAGCTCAACGCCTTGTCGCGGTGAACCACGGCGATCTCTCCCTCGCGGGCCACCTGCCCCCGGCTGGTCGTGTCCAACGGCAGGCGAGAGCCGTCCGACAGCGTGAGGATGGCGCGCTTGCTCCCGGGAAGGATGTCGCCAGCGGCAACAAGCACCACCGGCCCCTCGCTCTCACCTCCCCGGGGAAGGAAAAAGAGCGCCCCGACAGAGAGCAACAACGCCACCCCGGCAGCAGCAGCAAACGCCGCCCGGCGGAAACGCGCCCGCCGCTCCTTCCGCGTGATCCGCCGGAAGATCGCGTCGGCC
The DNA here is from genome assembly GCA_031257615.1 of Odoribacteraceae bacterium. Taxonomy (GTDB): domain Bacteria; phylum Bacteroidota; class Bacteroidia; order Bacteroidales; family Marinifilaceae; genus JAIRKS01. The sequence goes on along the minus strand of JAIROI010000090.1, from coordinate 1,916 downwards.
CGCCCCGGCGAGAGACTGTACTCCGCCGGGACGAGGTCGAACCACCGATCGACGAGCCGCCCCCGTTCCTCGTCGTCGAGGCCAAAGGCGAAGCGCGCCAGCAGCTTGATCTCCTCTTTCAAGGAGGTCTCGCCGGTCATGTAGCGGTCAAATAATTTTTTCGCGTGTCTGTCAAGCATCGTAAATGGCGTCGCGAATAGTGCCGCGACATTATAAAGACAAATGGGAAGGAAAAAGGAGGGGGTCGCCGCGAAAAAAAAAATCGAGCGCCCGGTATAAACAAGGAGCGCCTCGCGATTTCGCGAGGCGCGGGAGGGAATTTGCTTCCGACCAAACGCGGGGCCGGGCCGTGAACTGTGCCGGACTTGAACCGGCGACCCCTGCCATGTCAAGGCAGTACTCTGAACCGACTGAGCTAACAGTTCTTCACGACGCGAAGGTATGCATTTAATCCGGGAATCCAACAAAAGAGGAAAAAATTGCGCGGGGTCTCGGAATATTTTTGGTCGTCGTGATAGGTTTCGCGATTTCGTGCCGATATATTTCTAAATTCGCGTCGGAATCCTGACAAAAGGGGATTCCCTGTAAGTTATTAAAAAAAATTCGTTATGAAAAAGATATTAGTCCTCGGGGCAGGAGGCCAGATCGGTTCGGAACTGGTGCCCCATCTCAGGAGCATCTACGGCGCCAACAACGTGGTCGCCACGGACGTTAGCTCGGCGCGTTGCGAGAAACTCGCCGGAGAAGGTCCTTTCGAGTTGCTGAACGCCCTCGACGGGAAAATCTTTAACGATGTCGTGAGGATGTACCGGATCGACACGATCTTTAACCTCGTCGCCGTCCTGTCGGCCACGGGGGAGAGTAACCCGCGCATGGCCTGGAACGTCAATATCGGCGCCGTCACGAACTCGCTGCATATCGGCAGGGAAAATGGCTGCGCGGTGTTCACCCCCAGTTCCATCGGCGCCTTCGGGAACGATACCCCCAAGGTGAAAACGCCGCAGGACACGATCCAGCGAGCAAGCACCACGATGTACGGCGTGTGCAAGGTGGCAGGCGAACTCCTGAGCGATTACTACCATTATCGCTTCGGCGTGGACACGCGCAGCGTGCGCTTCCCCGGGCTGATCTCCTACGTGACGGCCCCGGGCGGAGGCACCACCGACTACGCCGTGGAGATCTTCCACGCCGCCGTCCAAGAGGGCGCCTTCACGTGCAATATCAAGGCCGGCACCTACATGGACATGATGTACATGCCCGACGCTCTCCGCTCCGTCGTGCAACTCATGGAGGCAGATCCCGCGAAGTTGAAACACCGGAACAGTTTTAACATCGCCGCCATGAGTTTCGACCCGGAGGGGATCGCCGCGGCCATCCGCCAGCATATTCCCGACTTCCGGATCTCCTACAACGTCGATCCCGTGAAACAAGCCATCGCCGACAGCTGGCCCGATAGCATGGACGACTCCTGCGCCCGCGAAGAATGGGGATGGGAACCGACGTACGATCTCCCCGCGATGACGCGAGACATGATCGAGAAGGTCCGGGAAAAACTCTCAAAGAGCAAGTAGTTCGCCGAGTTTAGCGCGTAGCGCGTAGGGAGAAAGTCCTTACGCGCTATTTCCTGCGCCCTACTCTACTCACTAAAAATCGGATTCTTTTTTACGCGGCTGCCTGAGGCCGCCTCGCAAAAAAGAATCCGCTGTTAAAGGCCCCCCGGATTTCTCCTTGCCAAGCCGGGGTTGCGTAGCAGCCTCATCTTTGTCTGCGGCTAAGGCTGCCGCAGAGAAAAGAGATTCCTTTGAAGGGCTGCCCCTGGGATTTCCCTTGCCAAACCGGGGCTGCGTAGCAGCCTAATCTTTGTAGGCAGCCTAAGGCTACTGTATTAACGGATAAACGTAGTGGGATTGGCTGCG
>JAIROI010000060.1 GCA_031257615.1 Odoribacteraceae bacterium | reverse complement strand
GTATTGGCGGCGGCGAGGCGTTGCCGGTAGTAGTGTTGGACGGATTCGAGGGTAAGGTTGTCGAAGTCGTCGAGGGAGAGGGGGTTCGCGTAGGGGTGGCGGGGGCCGTGGAGGTGCTGGAGGAAGGCTTGTCGGGCGAGGTAGGGAGTTTTCCGGAGGTTGTCCTCGTGCTGTTGTTTTTTGTTTTTGGCGTGGATGGCGAGTTCTCGCGGCGGGAAGGTGGGGTGGAGGATGATGTCGGCGAGGAGGTCGATGATGTCGGGGGCATGGCGGCGGAGGGTGACGATGGAGATGGTGGAGCCGTGCATGCCGGCGTCGAGGGAGATGACGGCTCCGCGGTGGTCGAGGTACCTGGCGATGGCGGCGGCGGAGCGGCTGGCGGTTCCCCGGGCGAGGAGTTGTATGGCGGCGTCGGCGACGAGGGGTTGGGATTGGTGGTATCGTCCGTTGGGGAGGGCGACGTCGATCTTGCAGGTTTCCTGGAGGGGGTCGTTGACGCTGGTGACGAGGAGTCCGTTGTTGGCGGTGGTGGTGTGGTGCGGGATGAGGGCTGGCGGGGCGAGGGCGCGGAGGGCGGGTGGTTGTTGGCGGTTGGGGGTCATGAGGCGGTGGTTGTGGCGGTGGAGGCGAGGTATAGGAGGGTGGAGCTGTTGTCGGGGCGGAAGATTTGTCGGGCGAGTTGTTGTACGTCTTCCGGGGTGATGGCGTTGTAGATGTCTTGTTCCCGGTTGACGAGGTCGGGGTTTCCGAGGTATTCGGCGACGGCGAGGTGGTTGGCTTTTGCCTGGTAGCTGGTTTGGAGGAGGGCGCGGTGTAGGCGGTTATTGTTTTTGACCTTTTGGAGTTCTCGCGGGGGGATGTTGTCGGCGAGTCGAGCGAGTTGTTGGAGGATGGCGTTTTCGGCTTGCCGGATGGTGGTTCCCCTGGCGGGTTGTCCCTGGATGATGACGAGTCCGGGGTCGACGTCGGCGGTGATGTACGCATCGACGCGGGAGAAGAGGGTGCGTTTTTTGACGAGGTTGGCGTGCAGCCGGGCTGATTCTCCCCCGGCGAGGATGTCGGTGAGGGCGTCGGCGACGTAATACTGGTCGGAGGTTCGTCCGCCGGTGTGGTACGCGATGGTGATGAGGTCGGAGGGTACGGGTACGGAGTGTTGGTCGATGGTGAGGCGTCGCGGGGCGGTTTGCGGGGGTTCCGTCGGGAGTTGTCGGGTGGGGATGATGGCCGGGGGGATGTCGGCGAACCATTGCTTGACGAGTTCGAAGGCTCGGGCGTCGGTGATGTTTCCGCTGATGGCGATGATGGCGTTGTTGGGGGCGTAGTGCGCGCGGGCGAATGTTTTTACTTCCTGGAGGGTGGTTTGGCGGATGTGGTCGGGGGAGACGCCGATGGTGTTCCAGCGGTAGGGGTGGTGCTGGTAGGCGAGCGGTTTGAGGTGCAGGAAGAGGTCGCCGTAGGGACGGTTGAGGTAGTGTTGTTTGAATTCTTCGACGACGACGTTTTTCTGTACGGCGAGCGAGCGGCGGGTGAGTGTGGGGTGGAGCATCCTGTCGGACTCGAGCCAGAGGGCGGTTTCGATGTTGGGGGCCGGGATGGTGATGTAGTAATTCGTGTAATCGTTGCCGGTGGTGGCGTTGCTTTCTCCCCCTGCTTGTTGGAGGTATTGGTCGAAGTTGTCGACGTGTTGCGATCCGCCGAACATGAGGTGTTCGAGGAGGTGGGCAAGCCCGGTGCGATGCGGTTGTTCGTCTCTCGATCCGACCTTGTAGAGGATATTGATGGAGACGAAGGGGGTGTGAGGGTCGGTGTTGCAGAGGAGCGCGAGTCCGTTGTCGAGGGTGTGTCGGGAGTAGTGTATCACGCGGGGATTTGTTTGAAATCCCTGGCGGACGGGCGCCCGCCAGGGGAGGTATTGTCAGGCGTCGAGGAGATCGACGTCTTTATTGACGGCGTTTTTGATGTTGGGAAGCTCGAGGCCGTATTGTTTTTTCTTGTCTTCGGCCTTGAGGAGCAGGGCCACGAAGACGGCGAGGATGCCGAAAGCGGTGAAGATGATCATGGGGAGGGTGTAGTCGTAGTGCGCGATCTTGGTGGTGGCGCCGTCCTTGACGAGGGTCTCGACGCCGGTGATGCAGTATTTATCGAGCACCCATCCGATGAGCAGCGGCACGCCCATGAGTCCCCAGTTTTGCACCCAGAAGATAAGAGAGTAGGCGGTCCCGAGTTGTTTTTCGGGTATGATCTTGGGCACGGAGGGCCACATGGCTGAGGGGACGAGGGAGAAGGCGATGCCGAGGATGATCATGACGACGGTGGCGATGAGCCAGTGGTCGAGGGCGGGGATGGCGAAGAGCGCGTGCACGCCGATGATCATGCAGGCCCCGAGGATCATGATGGAGGCTCCTTTTCCTCGCCGGTCGTAGAGATTCCCGAAGAGGGGGGTGAGGATGATGGTGCCGAAGGGGAGGAGTCCCGGTATGATGCCGGCGAGCTTGGGGTCGAGGGCATACTTGTGGATCATGAGGTCGGTGGCGTACTTGAGGAAGGGGAAGACGGCGGAGTAGAAGAGCACGCAGAGGAGCGCGATGAGCCAGAATCCCTTGTTTCGGATGATGTAGAGGATGTCGGCGAAGCGGAAGGGGTCTTCTTTGTCGGCGGCGGGCGCGGACTTTTCGAGTTTGAGGTCCATGACGCAGTAGACGATGAAGGCGATGGTGCCGACGCACAGCAGGATCAGTGCGATAAGCACGGGCATGGAGAAGGAGAAGGCCTGGGCGAGGGGCAGGGTGATGATCATGGCGAGACCGGTGCCGATGCGTGCGGTGGCCATTTCAAGTCCCATGGCGAGGGCGAGTTCCTTTCCTTTAAACCATTTGACGATGATTTTGGAGACGGTGATGCCGGTGATCTCGATGCCGACGCCGAAGATGGCGTATCCGAGGGCGGCGAGGACGACCTGTGTTTTCAGTCCGATGATGGTGCTTCCTTCCGGGAAGGTGGTCGTGATGGCGTAGTACTTGATGGCGACGCCGATGACCATGAGCGCGCAGGACATGAGGCCGGTGAAGCGGACGCCCATTTTATCGAGGATGATCCCCCCGATGATGAGCATGAGGAGGAAGACGTTGAACCAGCCGTAGGCGCTGGTGAAGAGGCCGTACTCGGTGCTGTTCCAGAGTAGTTCTGATTCGAGCATGGGCTTGAGGGGGGCCATGACGTCGGTGAGGAAGTAGCCGCATAGCATCGTGAAGGCGACGACGGCGAGGGCGAGCCAACGGGCGGCGGTGGAGTCGCGGAGCGATTTTTGGAGTTTTCTTACCATGATGATGATGTGTTTGGGTTAAACATATTAGAGGGTTTTATCGACGTGATACGAATTCCTGTCGTGGGCGTCGCGCGAGATCAGCTCGGCGAGGAAGCCGGCGAGGAAGAGTTGCGTGCCGAGGATGATGCACGCGAGCGCGATATAGAAGTAGGGGTTGTTGGCGACCAGCGGCGCCTTGACGTCGCGGACGACGGCGATCCATTTCTCGACGCCTATCCACGCGGCGGAGCAGATGCCGGCGACGACGAGCAGGGTGCCGACGGCGCCGAAGAGGTGCATGGGTTTCTTGGCGAAGCGGGTGATAAAGGTGACGGTGAGCAGGTCGAGGAAGCCGTTGATGAAGCGGCTCAGGCCGAACTTGCTGCTGCCGTACTTGCGGGCCTGGTGCGCGACGGCCCGTTCGCCTATCCGCCCGAACCCGGCTTGCTTGACCAGGATGGGGATGTAGCGGTGCATCTCCCCGTATATCTCGATGTTCTTGATCACGACGTTCCGGTAGGCCTTCAGGCCGCAGTTGAAGTCGTGCAGTCGCAGCCCGGAGAAGCGCCTGGCGGTAGCGTTAAAGAGCTTCGTGGGGATAGTCTTCGAGGGGGGGTCGCGGCGTTTCTTTTTCCAGCCGGAGACCATGTCGTAGTGTTCCCGCGCGATCATGTGGTAGAGGGCCGGGATCTCGTCCGGCGAATCCTGCAGGTCGGCGTCCATCGTGATGACGACCTCCCCGGCGGCCCGTTCAAACCCCAGGTGCAGCGCTGCCGACTTGCCGTAGTTGCGTCGGAACTTGATCCCGCGGACGGCGGGGTTGGCGGCGGCCAGTTCCTCGATGACCTCCCAGGAGCGGTCGGTGCTCCCGTCGTCCACCAGGATGATCTCGTGGGAATAGTCGTTGGCCTCCATGACGCGCGCGATCCACGCGACCAGCTCCGGCAGGGAGTCTGCCTCGTTATAGAGTGGTATGACGACGGAGATATTCACGCGGCGGGGTTTGAGGGGTGAGTACGCGCGGTAGTCCTCCGCAGGATGGCGGCGACGACCAGCAGGAAGAACATCCCGAAGACCATGTCCCGGAGGAACTCCCCGAAGGCGACCATCCCCGGCGTGATGGCCTTGCTCATCTCCGCGGTTGCCGCGCCGAAGGGCGTGTTGCCGTAGATCTCTTTCATCATGATGGCCGAGACCTCCCGGTACCTCTCCAGCAGGTCGGGCGCGCGGGCGTAGAGGAAATAGGTGTAGACGGCGTACAGCAGCGCGGCGAGCAGGAGCACCCGGAGACCGGCGCCGAAGGCTTGCCCGTAGGAGATGACGCCCCCCAGGCGGTCGTCGCGGTATTTCTTGATGCCCATGAAGCAGCCGATGATGGTCAGCCCGGACACCACGTTGCCCAGTCGCGGGTCCAGCGCGGCGTCTTTCCCGGAGAGTATAAAAAGGAGCGAGGCGACAATGAAGCCTCCCCCGACAAGCAGCCCGAACACCGTGAGCGGGCTGATGGAGCGATGATCTGATGATGCCATATCTTATCTTGAACGGTTACGTTTACGCAGCGAGAGCGTCTCTCCCGGCAGAAGTTTCTCGTCGCCCCTCAGGCGGTTATAATCGAGCAATCGCTCGTACCTGACCCCGTACACCTGCGAGATCCAGTAGACGGTCTCCCCCTCCTTCACCGCGTGCCGGACGTACTTCCTGTCGGCCCTCTTCTTCTTGGCCTTCAGGAACACGTTCATGCCGGCGCGGATCGACGTTTCCTGCTTGTCATTATACGCCAGCAGCCGCCAGAGGGGGATGTCGAAGTACGCGGCGATCTTGGCGAATGAATCCCCCTTCTCCGTCCTGATACACGGGATGCCGTTGACCTTGACCACCCGCCGCTGGTAGTTGCTCACCCCGGTCAGGTCGTCCATGCCGCCCTTGTCCAGGAGGTGCAACTGCTCCTCCTCGATCACGCGGATCAGCATCTCGGCGTACTTGGGATTCGTGGCGTACCCCGCCTTCTGCAGCCCCCGCGCCCATCCCTTGTAATCGGTTTTGTTCAGCCGGAAGAGGGGCGCGTAGCGCTGCCGGGAAGTGAGGAAGAGACTGTGATCCGTCCACGACTCCTCGGCGGAGCGGTAGCCGCGGAAGCACTCGTTTCGCTTGTTATCGTGCCGCGCGATCGTGGCGCCCTGCCAGTTTTCGTGACATTTGATCCCGAAATGATTGTTTCCCTCCCGCGCGAGGTAGGAGGTCCCGGAGGCGGATTCCACGATCCCCTGGGCCATCTTGATGCTCGCCGGGATCCCCGTCCGCTCCATTTCCCGGACGGCAATCTTGCTGTACTTCTGGATATATTCCTTCCGCGCGTTTCTATTCTCCCCCTCGCACGGGAAGGCGCTCCAGCAGGCAAGGAGCAAAAGAGCGAACGTTCTATGCATACTCGATCGGATTGATTAATTTCACGTCGTAAATGTAATGAAAAAACAACATGCAAGACAAGACCTACGATATGTTATCGCGCGCCGCCCGCTCGGCCGTCGAGAACGCCTACAGTGTCTACTCTCGATTCTCGGTCGGCGCGGCCGTGCTCATGGACAACGGGGAGATCATCCGCGGCTCCAACCAGGAGAACGTCGCCTCTCCCTCCGGCCTTTGCGCCGAACGCGTGGCGCTCTTCTACGCCTGTTCCGCCTACCCCGGCGTTCGCGTGCGGGCCATCGCCATCGCCGCGCGCGACGCCTCCGGGCGCTGGGTACCCGACCTCACTCCCTGCGGCGCCTGTCGCCAGGTGATGGCCGAGATCATCCACCGCTATCACTCCGACTTCGACGTCATCCTCCCCGGCCCCCGCGACGAACTGACCATCATCCCCGCCAGCACCCTCCTCCCCGCCCCTTTCAGCGTATAGTTAATAGCGCACGGCGAGAGGAATTTTGTTTACTGTTACCGATCCTCTACCTGATTCTCGGCGACGTTTCGCGCGCCCGCGAAGGCTTCCCGCGACCTCGCGGCGACGTTTCGCGCATCCGCGAAGGCTTCCCGCGAGTTCGCGGCGACGTTTCGCGCACTCGCGAAGGCGTGCCGCGAAGTCGCGGCGACGTTTCGCGCACTTGCGAAGGCGTGCCGCAAAGTCGCGGCAACACTTCGCGCACCCGCGAAAAGGTCGCCGAGATGCCGCGGAGAGTGACGGGTGCCGTGCTGACGGGAGCGCCGGACTCGGCCTCGAAGGTGTAGATGGTCTTCATGAAAGTACCCGTGCAGGAGAGCGGCCCCCGCTCTTTTGGTTAGGAACTATTTTTTTATTACTTTCGCCGCCGTATAAAGTAATACCATGAGATATCCGTTCATCATCATACTCTTACTTGCTGTCCTGCACGCCTGCAAGGAGAACTCCGCGAAAGACGACAGACCGGTGGCGAAAGTCATGAACAAGTACCTTTATAGCTCCGAAGTGGAGGCGTTTATCCCCACCGGGACGCCCAGGCACGACAGCTCCTCCATCGCACAAAGCTACATCAGAAACTGGATCATCAAGGAATTGCTGCTCGCCAAGGCCATCAAAAACCTGACCGAGGAAGAGAAAAAAGAGATCCGCAGGCAAGTGGAAGACTACTCCTCGTCCGTCTTTATACACAAGTACAAGGACAAACTCATCTCACAGAAGATGGACCCGGTCATCAGCGACGCCGACATCGACGATTACTACGCCCAGAACAAGATCAACTTCATCTTGACACGTCCGGTGGTGAAAGCGCTGCTGATCATCATTCCCAGGTCGGCCCCGAACATCGCCTCCTTCCAGGAAGCGTTCCGGTCGGACAACCCGGACGCGCTGAAAACGCTGGAAGAATACAGCATCGCCACCGCGAAGAAATTCGATGATTTCAACAACCGCTGGGTCGAGATGCGCTACCTGCTGAACTTTCTCCCCGTCGACCAGGCCGCGTGGGACGCGAAATACAGGGATAACAGGCGCGTGGAACTGGAGGACAACGAAAACTACTACTTCCTGCGGATCAACGAGGTCGTGCGCGAACACGAGATCGCCCCCGTCGGCTACGTGAAACAAGAGATCGAGCTTATCCTGCGCAACAAGCGCAAAATAGAATTCGAGGAGAACCTCGAACGACAGATCAACGAGGAGGGAACGCGCAAAAACCTCGTGAGCATTTACAAGTGAAACGCGCGAACATGAT
>JAIROI010000011.1 GCA_031257615.1 Odoribacteraceae bacterium | reverse complement strand
TGGAAGTCGCTCATCAGGTAGTCCATGTCGATGCGACCATCTTTCAGGTAGCGGGGCATCTGGAAGGGATACGAGGGGTTTTGCAGGACATTCTGCGTAGAGGAGGATAGCTTGCGGATAATCACCTCGGCATAGATTGGGTTAGCGGGTGCGAGGCGGGCGTTGACAACCCGGATCAGTCCGAGGTCGCGCGCGTAGAGAAAGTCGTCCGAGCCGTCGTCGAAGAAGTCGTTTCCCATGATCATGGGTTCGATCACTCGCCGCACGGGGGCCTCTCTCAGTCGCTCGAAGAGGCTGTCGATGTGCGTGGGGCGCGCGAGGATGATATGTTGTATAGCCTCTTTCACCAGATTGGCCGCGACGGGTTGCGCATAGTCCGACTCGAGTATCTTCGTGATCACCTCGCGGGCGATGGCGTTCACCAACCAGGGCTGTCCCTGCGTCTGTTCCCACACCAATTCCACGGCGTCGTCGTCGAAGAGTTGTCCGGTCTCGTCGGTATGCTGCTTGTAAAGGCTAATGATCTCTTCTCTCGTGAAATTTTTCAAGGTCAGTGCCTCCGTGACGATATTAAACGGGCTGGCGCTGCCGAGCGACTCCCTGTCGGGGCGTACCCGTGCCTTGTAGTCCCGAATGTTGCGCATCCCCACGAGGGCCGCGGAGTGGACAAAAGGCACGGTATCGCGATTGTTGTAGCCGTTTCGCAGTTGCCTGAGAAAGAGTATTAGCGTCTCCTCGCTCAGGCAGTCGGCCTCGTCAAAGAAGATGACGAGTGGCTTGTCCAACTTCATGCAAAAAAGCGTCAGCGTGTTCCTCAAGACATTCGCGTAATCCGACAAGTCCGCTCCTTCCATGAACTTGTTCCCGCCGGGGATGCTGGAGAAAAAGAAGTCCGTTTTCAAGCAGTTGACGATAATCGGGATACCCTCCTTGGGATCCGCGATCCCCTGCACGTTTTCCAGCGAGCAGTAGAGCGCGTGATGCTTACCTTCTCTGTTAATCTTTCGAGTAAGGTCCCTGATGTAGGTGGTTTTCCCGCTTTGTCTCGCGGCGTGGATCACGAAATATTGCTTTCCATCGATCAGTTGTTCGACGCCGCTCAATCGGGAGGCGGCGTTGATCATGTAATGCTCTTTATTGTTACAGGGTCCGGCTACGTTAAAGTATTTCATCTTCGTGGGGATTAAATGTCGCGCAAATGTACATGAAATTCCCGGACTGTCCGCGAGTTGGTGGGTAAACATCTCGGGGAGCGGTCACATTCTCGATAAAAATCCCTACATTGCCCCGTGAATTTTATTTGCTATGAGAAGGAAAGTTGAACTGGAATACATTTTCTCGTCATCGGTGAGCGTGTTATTCTCTCGTTTGAGCACGGCGATGGGATTAGCCGAATGGTTTGCCGACGACGTGAGGCAGAGTGGAGACGTTTTCATTTTCGTGTGGAACAAGATGAAATACCGGGCCAGGCTGCTGGAGCTAAGGAGAAACGCGCTCGTTCGTTTCAAGTGGGACGACGCGGACGATGACGAGTACTTCGAGTTTCTCCTCCAGGTGGACACGTTGACCTCCGAGGTTGCCCTGATCATCACCGATTTCGTGGACGAGGAGGACGAGGAGGACGCGATCGAGTTGTGGGATAAACAAATTGAAATGCTCCACCGCACGATTGGCGCTTGAATTTGCTACATTCGCGCTCGCCGGCGCGGGCCGGAAAAAGTAAAGACACATATGAAAAGACTTCACTGGTACATGATGAAAAGTTTCGCGGGGCCATTCGTGGCCACCTTTTTCATCAGCATGTTCGTTCTCATCATGCAATTCTTGTGGTTACACATCGACGACCTGGTGGGGAAGGGGCTGGACTGGACGATCATCGCGCAGTTGCTCTTTTACGCCTCGATGACCCTCGTCCCGTTGGGCATCCCCCTGGCCGTCCTCCTGGCCTCGATCATGACATTCGGCAACCTGGGCGAGAACTACGAGCTGACCGCCCTGAAGTCGGCGGGCATATCCCTTTACCGCATCATGAAGCCGCTTATCTTCTTCATCGTCACGCTCACGGTGCTGGCCTTTTACTTCTCCAACAACGTCCTCCCGTACGCCAACCTGAAGACGGGGACACTCTTCCACGACATCCGCCAGCACAAGCCAGAGGTCTCCCTGAAGCCCGGAATATTCATCAACGACATCGACAATTACAGCATACTCATCCACCACAAAAACAACGAGACCGGCATGATGTACGGCCTCCAGATATACGCCCACGCGGACGTCCAGGACAACAACTACGAGGTGACCGTGGCCGACTCCGGCGTCATGGAGATCGGGCCGGGCGGGGAGTACATGAAAGTCGAGCTATTCAACGGCTACACCTACACGGACGAGGGGCTAAAGAACACCCGCTCGCGCTCCTTCCCCTTCCGCACCGTGCAATTCGAAAAGCAGCACATCATCATCCCGATGCAGGGAAACGAGTTCCAGCGCTCCGACGAGGGACTCTACAGGAACAGCCACAAAATGCTCAGCATCGGACAGCTGACGCGAAGAAGCGACTCCATAAAAACACTGCTGCACGCGGAGAAAGAAGCCCACGTCAACAGCCTCCTCTCCTATAACTACTTCAAGGGAGGCCCCCGCGGTCGCCTTCAAGACAGCACCCTGATCGCCGAGTCACGCGGCCTCGCGTTGAGCATCGACAGCCTCTACGCCGCGCTCGACGTCGACGAGCAAAAAACCGTCGCCGGCAACGCCGCGCGTCTCGCCCGCGAGGTGCAGCAATCCAGGAAAAGCGGCACGATCTCCGTGCGATACAGGGAAGAGATCGTCCGCTACTACGACATCGAGTGGCACAGAAAGTTCTCCCTCTCCTTCGCCTGCTTCATCTTCTTTTTCATCGGCGCGCCCCTGGGAGGCATCATCCGCAAGGGAGGACTGGGAATGCCCGTCGTGGTCTCCGTGCTCCTTTTCATCATCTACCACGTCATCTCCATGATGGGCGAGCGCTCGGCGAGGGAGGTCATCGACCCGGCCCTCGGCATGTGGATATCCTCCCTGATCCTGCTACCCCTGGGCGCCATCCTCACCTACATGTCCATGACAGACTCCGCCGTGCTCAGCGCCGAGTCATACATGAACTTCATCAAGCGACTCCTCACCCTCCTCAAAAGAAAAAAATGAACCACCCGCGCATCGTCTACATGGGAACGCCGGACTTTGCCGTCCACCCCTTGCGCCGGCTGCTCGAAGAGGGACGCCGCGTCGTCGGCGTCGTCACCAATCCCGACAAACCGGCAGGACGAGGGCAGCGCCCGCGGGAATCGCCCGTCAAGCGCTTCGCCGCGGAACGGGGACTGCCCGTCCTCCAGCCCGAACGTTTCCGCGACAAAGCCTTCATCGAGGCCCTGGAGGCGTGGCGCGCGGACTTGCAAATCGTGGTAGCCTTCAAAATGCTACCGGAGATCGTCTGGGCCATGCCCCCACTGGGGACGGTCAACCTTCACGCGTCGCTACTCCCCGACTACCGCGGCGCCGCCCCCGTCAACAGGGTACTCATGAACGGCGAGAAGCACACCGGCGTCACCACCTTCCTCCTACGCCAGGAAATAGACGCCGGCAACCTCATCTTCCAGGAACAAGTCGACGTCGACGACAAAACCACCGCCGGAGAACTGCACGACCGCCTCGCGCGCGTCGGGAGCGAACTCCTTCTAAAGACCGTCGACGCGATCGCCGCCGGCGACTATCCCCTGATCGACCAGTCCACCCTCCTCCAGGGAAGATCGCCGAAGCTGGCCCCGAAAATATTCAAAGAGGAAATGAAAATCGACTGGCGTCGCGACGGCCTCTCCATCCACAACCACGTCCGCGGCCTTTCCCCCTCCCCTGCCGCCTGGACAGCATTACGCCACCTCCGCACCGGCGAACTGCTATCGTTGAAAATATTCTCGGCCGAATGGCAGCCCGCGGAACATCACCTGCCCGCCGGCGCCCTCCGCCCCACCCCCGACGCGCTCCTGGTACACCTCCCCGACGGCGTCCTCCGCGTGACCGACCTCCAACTCTCCGGCAAGAAAAGAATGTCCGCCGGCGAATTCCTCCGCGGCTTCCCCGTCGACCAATACACCCTCGAGGAGTAACGTGAAACGTCCCCTTGCCCTTGCCGCCTTCCTATCCCTCCTGCTTGCCTGGTGGAAATTCCTCCCTGCCCCCCTGTTCGCCCCCCCCTACTCCACGGCCATCACCGACAGACGCGGCCAACTCATCGGCATCACCGTCGCCGACGACGGACAGTACCGCCTCCCCGGTCGCCCGCCGCTCTCAGACAAATACATCGCGGCCCTCCTCTGCTTCGAAGACAAACGCTTCCCCTACCACCCCGGCGTCGACCTGCCCGCGCTCGCCCGCGCCGCCTGGCAAAACATCAAGAGTAAAAAAATCACCAGCGGCGGAAGCACCATCACCATGCAACTCGTCCGCCTGTCCCGCGGCAACCCGCCGAGAACAATCCCCGAGAAAATCCTCGAAATACTCCTTGCCCTCCGCCTCGAACAATCCCTCTCCAAGCGCCAGATCATCGAACTCTACGCCACCCACGCCCCCTTCGGCGGCAACATCGTGGGCATACAGGCTGCCGCTCTCCGCTACTTCAACCGCGCCCCCGACGCCCTCAGCTGGGCCGAGGCCGCCCTCCTCGCCGTCCTGCCAAACGCCCCGGCCCTCGCCTTCCCGGGAAAAAACGAGCGACTGCTGAAGGAAAAACGAGACCGCCTGCTACAGGACATGCATCGAGACCGACTCGTCGACGCCGAAAACCTCTCCCTCGCCATTGCCGAACCCCTGCCGGCAAAACTCCACCTGCCCCCGCGCGTCGCCCCCCACCTCCTCGCGCGAGCCTCCATCCAGCGGCGAGGGCAAATATCCCCCACCTACATCGACTCCCGCCTACAGGAGCAAGTCAACGACATCGTCAAGAGACGCGTCGAGGCGCTTCAACACAATCGCGTCCACAACATCGCCGTCCTCGTCGCCAGCGTCCCCGCGGGCGAGGTACTCGCCTACGTCGCCAACGCCCCGCGCACCAGGGACAACGGCGGGGAACAAGTAGACCTCATCACCGCCCCGCGCGGATCGGGCAGCATCCTCAAACCCGCCCTCTACGCCCTCGCCCAGCGAGAAGGCCGCCTACTCCCCGGCGCCATCATCCCCGACGTCCCCTCCCGCTTCGGCGACTACCAGCCACTCAACTTCAACAAGGAATACCGGGGAGTCGTCCCCGCCGACAACGCCCTCGCCTCCTCCCTCAACATACCATTCGTCAGGATTCTCCAGGAATACGGCGTGGAGCATTTCCACCACAACCTCCGTCGCCTCGGCATCTCCACCCTCCACCGTCCACCCGAACATTACGGCCTCAGCCTCATCCTCGGTGGCGCCGAATGCACCCTCTGGGACGTCGCCAACCTCTACGCCGGCATGGCCTCCTCACTCCTGCACTACCGACAGCAAGACGGCGCCCTCGCCAACGACGAATTCTCGCGCCTGTGCCTCTGGGGAGATGAACGCCCCGACTCCCTCTTCTCCACCGCCATCGACCACCCCATCGACGCCCCCGCCGCCTGGCTCACCCTCCAGGCCCTCATGGAAGTCGAGCGACCCGACGTCGAGACAGGCTGGAAACACTTCGCCTCCTCCGCCAAACTCGCGTGGAAGACCGGCACCAGCTTCGGGTTCCGCGACGCCTGGGCCGTCGGCGTGAACGCCGAACACGTCATCGGCGTATGGGTCGGAAACGCCGACGGCGAGGGACGACCGGGACTTGTCGGCACGCGCGCCGCGGCCCCCGTGCTCTTCGAGGTAGCCGCCCTACTCCCCCCTGCCCCGCCCCTGCCCCGCCCCTCGGACGAGATGATCCCACTGACCGTCTGCCGGCAAAGCGGCTATCGCGCCTCCGCCATCTGCCCCGAAGCGGACACCGTCTGGACGTGCCGCGCCGGCGAACACACCCCCGCCTGCCCCTACCACCGGCTCGTGCACCTCGACTCCGCCGGCTTCCGCGTCAACTCCGACTGCGAACCCGTACATCGCGTCAAGACCCTCCCCTGGTTCGTCCTCTCACCGGTGCAGGAGTGGTACTACGCCCGCTCGCGCCCCTCCTACAAGCGCCTGCCTCCTTACCGTCCCGGCTGCGTCCCCGCGCGCGAAGAGGTCATGGAACTCATCTATCCCCGTCGCGGCGTCCGGGTCTTTATCCCCCGCGACCTTGGCGGCGTCTCCCGCGGCGTCGTCTTCGAGATGATCCATCGCGACCCCTCCGCCACCGTCCACTGGCACGTCGACAGCCGCTATCTCGGACACACCCGCCACCATCATCAACTCGAAGTCACTCTTTCTCCCGGCCCCCATGTCCTCCACCTCGTCGACGCCTCCGGCAACACCCTCGAACAATACTTCTCCGTCGTCGCCCCCTCGCGTTAACCATTGGCGCTATCGCGCTAATAATAAAAGCGTCCCGCGGGTTTTATCTACTGTTTCCACACCTGTTAGCAGGCGTCCCCGCGTGTTTTCGCGGAAGATTTCGTGTATGAAAATGTTAAATCGTACTCGAATTTTGCATGAAACTCGCACGAGAAGGGGTAAATCGTTTCGCGAATAGACAATCTACACGATGTAGAAAGTCCGGATAAAATTTATTCATAAGATCTACATCATGTAGAAAGTAGGTTCATTTTCGCGAACAGACAATCTACAT
>JAIROI010000009.1 GCA_031257615.1 Odoribacteraceae bacterium | reverse complement strand
GGACCGAAGGAGATCATGTCCCAGTTCGGGTAGGTGGAGCCGAGGATGGCGCACTCCAGGCCGGCGTGGATGGACATGACGGCAGGGGTCTTTCCGTAGAGCTTCTCGTAGACGCCGGTCATGATCCGGCGGATGGCGGACTCGGGGTTGGGTTTCCAGCCGGGGTAGCCTCCTTCGAAGTGTATCTCGGCGGCGCTGGCGAGTTCGAATACAGCGCCGATGGATTGGGCGAGGGCTTCCTTGGCGCTTTCGACGGAGGAACGCAAGAGGGTGTTGATTTCGGCTCGCGTCGGTTCGATCTTGACGATGGCGAGGTTGTTGGAGGTTTCCACGGTGTCGGGCATCGAGTCGATCATGCGCGCCGGGCCGTTGGGGCAGGCGAGGATGGCGTTGACGAGGCGTTGCTGGGCCTGGAGGTCGATGACGCTCGCAGGGAGGGGGATTTCCTGGAGGGTGCAGGCGAGGTCGGGTTCTTTGGCGCTCAGTTCGGCGCGGAAGGTGGCCTCGATTTCGGCGACGCAGGCGGTGAGTTTGGGGGCGTCGGCAGCGGGGACGGTGACGATGGCGATGGCTTCGCGGGGGATGGCGTTGCGCATGTTGCCGCCCTCGAGGGAGGCGACGCGGAGGGGGAGGTCGGCGGAGACGAGTTTCAGGAGGCGGGCGACGAGTTTGTTGGCGTTGCCTCGCCCGAGGTGGATGTCCATGCCGGAGTGTCCGCCGCGGAGTCCGCCGAGGTGTAGTTTGTAGGCCTTGCTGCCCGGGGGGACGGGTGCGGTGGTGTGATGGAAGATGATTCTGCCGTCGATTCCCCCGGCACACCCGACGTAGAGTTCGCCTTCGGTCTCGGAGTCGAGGTTCAGGAGGATGTCTCCCTTGAGCCAGCCGGGTTGGATGCCGTTGGCGCCGTCCATGCCGGTTTCTTCGGTGGCGGTGACGAGCACTTCGACGGGGCCGTGGGGGATGTCCTTGGAGAGCAGGATGGCCATGGAGGCGGCGAGTCCGATGCCGTTGTCGGCCCCGAGGGTGGTGCCGTCGGCGCGTACCCATTCCCCGTCCACGCGGGCGTCGATGGGGTCGACGGTGAAATCGTGTACTTTGTCGCTGTTTTTCTGTGGAACCATGTCGAGGTGCGACTGGAGGATGACCCCGCGGCGGTTTTCCATGCCGGGCGTGGCCGGTTTGTCGAGGAGGATGTTCCCGGCCTTGTCCATTTGGGCGCGGATGTTGTTTTCGGCGGCCCATTTCATGATGAAGGCGCGGGCGATTTCCTCGTGGTTGGAGGGGCGGGGCACGCGGGTGAGCTTGTAGAAGTTTGTCCAGACTTCTCTCGGTTCCAGTTCTGTGATACTTGTGTTCATGGTAAAAGATTTTATGGGTGATAGTTATTTGTTTTCGACCATTTCCCGGAGGAAGGTCATGAATTTGGAGAAGAGGTGGAGGCGGGTGGCGCCGCCGTGTATGCTGTGATCGCGATTCGTGTAGAGTTGCATGTCGAAGGGTTTGTTGGCTTGCACGAGGGCTTCCGCGAGTTCGAGGGTGTTTTGGAGGTGGACGTTGTCGTCGGCTGTGCCGTGGCAGAGGAGGAGTTTGCCTTTCATGTGCTTGGCCCAGTTGACGGGGGCGTTGTTGTCGTAGCCGTCGGGGTTGTCCGAGGGTCGTCTCATGAATCGTTCGGTGTAGATGCTGTCGTAGTAGCGGTAGTGGGTCACGGGAGCCACGGCGACGGCGGCGGCGAAGATTCCGTCGCCTTTCATGAGGCAGAGGGAGGACATGAAGCCGCCGTAGCTCCATCCCCAGATGGCCATTTTTGTCGCGTCGACATGCGGGAGGGCGGCTAACCAGCGTCCGGCGGCGATGAGGTCGTCGCTTTCGAGTTTTCCCAGCTGCATGTAGGTGCATTTGCGGAATTCTTCGCCTCGTCCTCCGGTCCCGCGCGGGTCGACGCAGGCGATGATGAAGCCTTCTTGGGCGAGGAAGGTTGTCCAGTCAAGCTCCCAGGCGTCGCGGACTTCCCGGGAGTTGGGGCCGCTGTACTGGGTGATCATCAGGGGGTAGACGCGGGTCGAGTCGAAGTTGGGCGGTTTCATGATCCAGGCGTTGAGCATGGTTTGTCCGTCTGCCGCCGGTATCCGGACAAATTCTCGTCGGGCGAGGGGGTATTCTTCCAGGCGTTTTTTGAGGGCGGCGTTGTCTTCCAGGACGCGCAGTGTTTTCCCGCTCGCGTCATGGAGGGTGACGATTGGCGGGGTTTGGGCGTTGGAGGAGGTGACCGCGTAGTAGTTGAAGGACTTGCTAAACGTCGCGGTGTTCCAGCCGCTGGTGGTGGTGAGGCATCGTTTTTTCCCCTTGAGGTCGATGGCGTAGAGGTGTCTTTCGAGCGGCGAGACCTCGTGCGAGTCGTAGTAGAAGAGGCCCCGTCGCGCGTCGTGGCCGTGGAATTGCACCACGTCGTATTTCCCGGCGGTGATGGCTTGTTTCTCTTTGCCGCTCATGTCGAAGAGGTAGAGGTGGGTGTAGCCGCTTTTCTCGCTGCTGATGACGAAGTGTTGGCCATCGTCGAGGAAGCGGAAATTGTCGAGGTGTTCCTCGGAGATATAGTACTTGTTTTCTTCGCGATAGAGGAGGGTGGTGGCGCCGACGCGGGCGTTTGCTAGCAGTATTTCCAGCTTGTTCTGGAGGCGGTTGAGGCGCACGACTGCCAGGCGTTTGGGGTCTGTGGTCCAGCGTATGCGCGGCAGGTAGACGTCTTCTTCTTCGCCGACGTCCACGCGGATCGTGACTCGTTCCTCGACGTTGTAGACGTGCACGCTTACTTTCGAGTTTTCCTCGCCCGCTTTCGGGTACTTGTAGGAGTAGTTGGAGGGGTAGGCGAGGTTTTGTTCCAGTTCCGGGGCCAGTCCCTTGAAAAGCGTCATGTCGAAGGTTTTGACGCGCGATTCGTCGAACTTGATGTAGGCGATGGCCGATCCGTCGGGCGCCCACTCGAAGGCGCGGTTGAAGCTAAATTCTTCCTCGTAGACCCAGTCGGGGGTGCCGTTGATGATCTCGTTGAACTTGCCGTCGCGGGTGATTTGTATCTCGGAGTTGAAGCGCAGGTCGTGGATAAACAGGTTGTTGCCGCGGGCAAAGGCGATCTTCGTTCCCGTGGGCGAGAAGGTGGCTACTTGCTGCGGTCCGCCGGCGGAGAGTGGCCTCAGTTGCTTGTTCTTGAAGTCGAAAAGGTAGTATTCTGCCGTGAAGGAGCGCCGGTAGATGGGACGGCGACGGGTGCAGATCAGTAGGTGGTCGCCCGTCGGGCTGAAGGTGTAGCCCTCGATGGCCGCGAGTTCCCGGTATCGCTCGCCGGTCAGGTCGACCAGCGTCTCGACGGCCTTGCCGCTCCGGTAGTTGTATTTCACGAGCTTTTTCCCTTCCTCGATCCTCGCGTAATGCTCACCGTCGTCGAGCGACGTCATTCCGCCGGCGTGCCGCGGGGAGAAGGCGCCGGAAAGCACGAAGTCCGACAGGGTGAAGCGTTTTTCCCGCACCTGACCCGGCGCTGCGATGGTCGCCACCAGCAAGAGCGCCGCGATTGCCGCGCATCGAATGCCCGCGGTCGGCTTTAGATGTGTTAATGTTCTGTACATGTCTCCATTTCTTCGTTTTTGTTATCCCTCTCCTCAATGCCCGCCGGCGAAGATACGATAATTTCGACGAAAAGAGACGATCCGACCAGATTTTTAGGGAACGATCACGAGAGGACGATCGGAGGTATCTCGCGAGGGGAGTCCACGATGAAGTCCGCGCCGCTCTCCCACAGCTCTTCGCGTACGCGGAAGCCCCACGTGACGCCTATTGAACGAATGCCGGCGGCGCGCGCCGTCTGCATGTCCACGCCGGAGTCCCCGACGAAAAAGGCCTCGCCGGGTGCGACTCCCGCCTCGTCCAGGATCCTCCACGCGACCGTCGGGTCGGGCTTCGGGGGGACGCCCTCCTGGTGCCCGTGCACGAAGTCGAGCAGCGCGTCCCCGAAGTAGAGGAGCGTCATCGCCGCGACGGCAGAGTGATACTTGTTGGATGCCACGGCAAGGAGTTTCCCGCGCTTCTTGAGTTCCTCGAGCAGGGCCGGGATGCCGGGATAGGGACGCGTCAGGTCCGTCCGGTGCATCCCGTAGTAGCGCGCGAACTCCTCGAAGAGGCGCTGGATGGTTTTCTCGTCCCGCCCGCCTTCCGGCAGCGCCCGTTCCAAGAGCCTCATCACGCCGTTGCCGACGAAATAACGGTACGCATCCAGCGGGTGTGTCGGGAAACCGTACACCCGCAGAGCGTGGTTGACGCTCGCTGCCAGGTCTGCCAGCGAGTCCACCAGCGTTCCATCCAGGTCGAAGATAATCAGTTTTGTCACGCGACTTTCCTTCATGAGATGACGCGCAGGGAGAGTCCCGGGCCTCCTGTCAGGGAGCAGCCCGGGGGACTCTTGTCCGGCGCGGCGCGAAGGAAAGGAGATTTGTCGAGAAAAACAATCTCTCGACCCCTACTCTCGACCCAATCCTTCTACCAGCGCGCGTTGTTTCTCGAAGAACTCGATCCGGTGTTTTTCCCCGCTCTCCGACACGAGCGTCGAGGAGCGTTTCATGGCGAGCATCCCGTTTTTCAATTTCTTGAACGCGAACTCGTCCAACGACACCAGCGCGTTCATGACGAACGACCTGACCATGCTTACCTGTACCGAGTCTCCCTGCATGTAGCAGTAGTTCGTGTCGAAGTTAATCGGCGAGATGTACAGGTACACCTTGTTGCCCGTTTCCGGGAAACCACCCGTCGCAGCCAGCGCCTCGAGGTAATCCAGCAGTTGGAGGAGATCCGCCTTTAACTTCTCTACTTCCTCGGGGAGGATCAGGTAGATCGACGCGAAGTAACGAATGTCGTTGATCAGGTAGATGAACGTCATGTGATCCAACACGTAGAACGTCCGCGATACCTCTTTCAACAACTCGCTCTGCTCGTCCATCAACCGCTCCATCTCTGCCGACAGGATGACCTCGGAGAAAGAGGGCACGCGTGCCGCCTCACCGTACTGGTACATCCATTTGAACAGGGAAAAGCGTCGCAGGTACGCGAACTTGTGGTAGAACGAGAACGGGAGCAGGCTCGCCACCTCCATGATCTCCGACCGGGGATCGTTGCGGAGAAAGCGGAGTATCTCCGTGAAATGCTCCATCTCCTGGATGTCTTCCGGCAATGGATTCACGTGATCTGTCAGCTGTAGACAGAATGGCAAACTCCGCGTGGGCTCCACCCTCACCATGGTATCCAGTGAGATTCCCCACACTCTGGCGATTAACGCCACTTCGTTGAACGTAAACGGCACCTCCTTGCGAAGGCGGCGGTAAACGGCTTCTTTCTCTATGGAAAGCAACTTCACTAACGAGCGAGTAAGATCTGCTCGTTTGTTAAACTTCTTCTTTAGAAGACTTAAAAAATAATCATACAATTCTTCCTTCATAATCACTACTTCTTCACACACATGTCCGGGACTCTCGCAAAAAGGATACCAATCGGGGAAACGTGACAGAAAATTTAGCATTAATTGGGCATTCTACAATGATAAATACACTTCACGCCATGAAATGGCGCCTCGTGGCCGGCTAAATCGTGCCGCGCCTCGACCGCGTCATGACACGAGAACTGACATGACATGACACGATTGCTCGCGCTCGCCTGCCGAAACCTGCCAAAAAGAACGGGGGGCTACCTCGCGGCGGCCCCCCACAGAAAACACTTGGCACAATTGATGTGCGCAACACGAATATACTCCATTTGGGTAGGACGGCAGGAGCGAACCGTTTCTCTTTCTACTGTTGCTCGTTTCTCTTTCTACTGTTACTGCCTGCTGACTACGGGATCATGACGGCCACGATCTCCGACCAGGGGCCTTTCTCGCTGCGGGTGTTCTCCCAACGGGCGGCGAAGTACAGGTACTGGCCGGAAAGCCTGTCGGAAAACTCGAAGGTGTAGGGGCTGCGCGTGTCAAACTCGGAGTGAGTGAGTTCGTCGATGAATACCGCACGGTGCTCCGGCAGGATTACCCACCAGAATTCCACCCCGTGCTGGCCCTTGAGCTTCGCCGAGCGCCTGTTCCCGCCTTTCCGGAAAAAGTAGACGCGGACGCGTCCCTTGCCGATGATCTCCCATTCGAGTTCCGGCTCCTCGTCTGCCTTGGGGGTGGGGGTGTTGCCGCCGCTGCGACGCGGCGGGATGCCCATCGCTTCCAGTTGCGAGTCGCTCACGGAGATGCTTTCCTTGAGGATGCGGGCCAGGCGGCGATAGAGTGGTTCGAAGACCTCGCGGTCTTTTACCAGGTTGATTCTCGCGAGGTTGGTGCGAGTGTCCTTGTCCTTCCATACCCGGAAGGATTCGGTGAGGTCGGCGTATGGCGGCATCACGTCGTCGACGAGCCACTTGCCGTTGTCGGTGGCGCTTCCGAAGCCGTACTTTTCCTTGTTCGGGAGTAGTCCGGCGAAGGTTTTCTCGGTGAGCGCGTAGAATTTGGTTTGGGATTTGGGTACCCAGTCTTCTCTTGTCATTTTGTTTTGTTTTTCGGGTTAAATACTCTCGCTGAGGGTGTATCCTCTGTCGAGTTTGTCGTTATCCATTGTTTCGCGTGCGCCATATCTTGTAGCGCGTGCGTCGATCCTTGTTGCATATGGCGTCAGTCCTTGCAGCGCGTGCGACGATCCTTGTTGCATATGGCGTCAGTCCTTGCAGCGCGTGCGACGATCCCTGCAGCGCGTGCGGCGATCCTTGTAGCGCGTGCGGCGATCCCTGTAGCGCGTGCGGCGATCCCTGCAGTGCGTGCGGCGATCCTTGCAGCGCGTGCGGCGATCCCTGGTGGGGGAGTCGCCATATCTCGGGGCGCGTGCAGCGATTCTTGGAGCGCCGGCGCGCTCCCCGGTCGGGGGAGGCGCCAGCTCTCGCGGCTCGTGCGATTATGGGGAACCCGCTCGCCGGTATTTTGTCGTCGGTGGTGGATCCTGATAGTTCGGCGACGGTGCTGGTGAAGCCATCGCGAATGGTGGAGTGGAGTGTCGTTCCGCTGGTGATGATGGTGGAGACAGCGAGAGGTGGCGTGGAGTTGTTGAGCGCCGCCCGCGCGTTGGCCACGACAACAAGGCGATAGGAGGTGGCGCCTGTCGGGGTGTAAGGCAACTTGACGTTGAAGGTTTTCTTTTCCTTCTTATCGGTGGCATCCGAGGCGGTGGTGATGTCCGTCCCGGAGGCTCGATAGTAGAAGGCGTTGTTGTCGGAAGTAAAGAGCAGCGCGTCGATCTCTTCCACCTCGTTCTCCGCCACTGTTCCTGCCACGGATCGGGTGGCTGGAGGCAGGGAGAGGGACAAGGTGACGAGCGCCGTGCTGTCCCCGGCGGTAACTTTCTCTCGTGGCCAGCTGTCAAAATCCCGGATGCAGGAGGCAAACGAGAGGGCCATTACTACACTGATGGCAAAAAAGAGCCGGGGTCTTTCGCATGAAAGTTCCCGGCGTGATTGGTGCTCTTGCCCCGTGAAATAAGGGGGTACCGAGTGTTGTAGCGAACACTTCGCGTCACCTTGGACATATGCTGTAAGTTGTTTTTTCATATATCCTCGCTTAACAGATCAATTGTCATTTTCAGCGGACAAAACCATACCGAGTTCTTCAAATACGCAATAGATACCCCCAACTTTTTCAGAGAAAAAAAATTCACCCTCCCTCCTCTTGTCAGTTTCCTGCGCTCGTCCC
>JAIROI010000165.1 GCA_031257615.1 Odoribacteraceae bacterium | reverse complement strand
GCGTTATATTTTCAATCGTATTGTTTGCCGATGTCGCCCTCCTCGGGAGACGCAGCACGCTGCGTCTCTACTGTATTACGGGATGCCTGCATTAGATAGGCCGCATAGCTGCCTCATCTTTGGTCGCGGCTGCCTAAGGCTGCCGCGTAAAAAAGAAATTCCTTTGAAGGGCCGCGTAGCGGCCCCGTCTTGGCAAGGGCATACGCATTGCACAGCACCCCCTAATTATTGGGAGTGCTGTATAAAGAATCCGCGTTAGAAGTCCGTCTCCATCGCACGTTTGCCAGTAAAGGAGGAGGCATATATCTGATTGCCGATGATAGGAATGGTGTCTGCCATGGCAAGTGCTGCATGTGCATCAAGCAGCCCGGAACCTACAAGACTATTCCATCCCCAGGGTTTGCTCGTGGTATAATATGTTCCCACGGGAATTTTTTGTGCTGTTTTTTCTATAATATCCCTTACTTCCTGGCTTGATATTGCAGGGCGCAGGGAGATGATCATCGCCGCGACAGCCGCCACTTGCGGAGCCGAGAATGATGTGCCCGAAGCCTGCATGAGAGGGAAATCGGGGTCTACGGAGAGTACGCAGACATTTTCGCCGGGCGCGACAAGATCCAATCTATTCCCGTAACAACTAAAGGAGGATCTCTCGCCATTTGCGTTAATCGATCCGACGACAAGTATTCTCGGGTCGGAATTAGCCGGGAATGTTACCGGGGTCACGGGGGTAGTGGTACTGCTATTCCCCGACGCGAAGACTACAACAAGACCTTCGTCTAGAGCGACTTGTATTCCTTCCAAGATATACTCGTTGTATGCACAACTCCATGAACAGTTAATAACCCTTGCCTTTATCAATCCCACGGAATGATAAAAAGCATTTCGTATTTCTATAAACGGGGTCCCCTGGTTAAAACTGATCGGCGCGATGCGCACACCGTGGGCGATGCCTGCAACGCCTTGCCCGTTATTCGGGATTGCCCCGATAAAACCGGCAACCATGGTGCCGTGGGAATAGGTAATGCCTGCGATATTACCATGATTCGATCCTCCACCAGCATGCATGCCGTTATACACTTTATAAAGGTCCGGGTGGGTCGATTGAACCCCATCATCAATGATGGAGACGATAACGGAGGAGTCCCCCTGTGATAAAATCGTTCGCGAGTTGCAGTAATTGATGTGAATATTCGGTGCAGTGGAGTTATTACCTAAATGCCACAATGACCCGTTCAAGTATTCCGGTTCGTTGATGCAATTCAACTTGATGTCTGCGATACAATCGGGGAAAGCGTCTTGAAACAGGTCGCTCTCGTAAAATAGATTGGCCATCTCGAGGGCGTTTCCCTTGGAGTCGATGGTGCAAGCGAAGTGATACCACTCCGGGTTAAATTGGTCCTGACCGATCATTTCCACGGAATTTTCCCGGGCCAGTTCTTCCAGTTCTTCCAGGGATGTTCCCGGCTTCAAGATGACAGTAAACAATTCCGTTATCCTTATTTCCTCCCCGTTGTCAAGTTTATAATATGGCGACCAGTAAAGCGCGTGGGATAATGCACCTGCGACATTCTCATAATCCCCCTCAATAGTCGCGCTCTGGCAGCCAGTAAACCTTTCCGCGCCGAGGAAGCCTGCAGTGCTTCCGGTACGGCTGCTCACTTGTTCCGCGGTAGATCCCGTGGTGTATTGTGAGATAGGTACTTTCTGCATCACGTTGTCTAATCCCACGCCTACTTTTGCCAATTCGAGTTTCACCTTACCTGCGTCCGCGGAACGGAACAGCACGTGAAACTTCTCGTCCATTTTTTGGACGAGGATTCCTCCCCTACGGTATAGAACGTCGGTCGCGTTGAACCCTTCTATCTCGGTTTTAGGCAGTTGATCATGACAAGCCGTCACGCTTATAATCAAGAGAAGTAGAAGACTATAAAATCCTAGTGTGTTTTTCATGTGTTGTGTTTTTAGTTGTCGTGATTAATGGGGTGCGTCGATAACATCGAAGGTAATATTCGCGATGGCATCCGTGAAGGTCTTCGAGAAGAGGTTGCTGGTTAAAAAATAGTTGGCCATCTCGAGAGCGTCGCCGCGGGAGCGGGTGGTACACGCGAGGTGATACCAGTTGCTTTCCCAAATATCCTGGCCGAGGATTTCCACGGAGTTTTCCTTGGCTAACTTCTCCAGTTGCTCCAGCGTTGTATCGGGTTTAAAGACGACACTGAAATCTTCAATTATTTTTAACTCTTCGCCGTTGGACGTTTTATAGAATGGCGCCCAGTAGACGGCCAGGTCGAGGATGGGAGCGATCTTCTCGCGGTCAGCCTCGATGGTTATGGAGCGGCAGTCCGCAAACATGGTACGACCGGGGCCTTTCACGGAAGAATAGTTGATTGACGCTCTCACGTTTATTGATGTCGCGCCTGTCCGTGCGATAATTTCTTCTACCGTTTTCGAATCCGCGGAACGGAATACCACGTAGAATTTCCCGTCTATTTTCTGGACAAAGGTTTTAAATGTTTCCGTCCACACGGGGGTACCGTAGTCCACGGTGATCGCAGGGGGCTTGTCGTCTGTCGTTGTCGTTTGGGAGGATTCTCGCGTCTCGGACGGTTGTTGCACTTCTCCTTCGTTCTCTTTTAAGTCCTGGTGGTGGATGCAGGATACCATTAGCGGTATCAATAGCAGGTTCATTACTTTTTTCATGGTTACAATCGTTTAAAATGTCACTTTTTATGAAGGTTTTTTTTACCCCGTCGCAAAGATGCGAAATTGTTTTGAATTACACGTATGCTGATAGAGCATTTTTTTTAGAGACAGCTACGCAGCTCTTCAAATGAATCTTTTTTATGCGGCAGCCTGAGGCAGCCGCAGGGAAAGGTGAGGCAACTACGCAGCCTATCTAACGTAAGCACCCCGCTATACAGTAGCCTTAGGCTACTGCCTACAAAGATTGGGCAGCTACGCAGCCCCGTCATTGTAGTCGACTGCAACGGGATTGTGGTCGACCGGAATTGAATTATGGTCGACCGGGATTGGATTATGATCAATCGCGATGGGATTGTAGGCGGCCGCAATGGAGTTGTAGGCGACTACAATTGGGGTGCGGTTAAATGCGGGCGGGTTGTGATCGATGATTTGAGGCGGGAGGGGGAGGGAGGTGTCGCGATTGCGCGGGCAGAACGCGGGGGAGAAGGGAAAAGGCCGTCCCCCCGGGGGAGGGGACGGCCGGCAATTGATCGCGAGAAGTGGTCCGGGTCAATAAACGGTATTCTGGGGATCAAAGTTACACCAGCCGGTCATCCAGTTGGAGGAGAGACTCTCCGACGGGCTGAATGCGCCAATGTACGAGACCTTCTCGAACCAGGAGGAGACCAGCGGGTCTGTCCACGCGGCGGCGTCGGAGCTTACCAGCGGGCTGTCGGAAGCGGGGAAGAGCACGGCGGGACTGCCGGCGAAAGGCGCGCCGGAGAGTTTCAGGTCGGAGAGCGAGGCGAAGAGGCGGTTGCCGGCGCCGGCGCGTTGGAAATAAGAGCTGGCGAAGTCGCCGGGGTCGGCGTCGTTCCACTGGGAGTTGTTGGTCCATGCCTGGGCGTCCTGGAAGTTCTTGACGTGGCCGGCGATCACGCAGCGGGTGACGTTGAGCAGTCCGTCGGTGGCCCATTGCCGGGTGGTGGATCCCTTGTCGTTCTCGATGATGAGGCCGATGGGGTACGCGGCGGCGAGGGAGTTAAAGATGCTCAGCTGGGTGTTGCGCCGGAGGTGTAGGGCGGACTGGAAGCGCGCGCCGGTGGTGCTGCCGTTGACGCCTGCCTGGTCGGTGTAGGCGGCGGGGTTGGTGACCGGGCCGACGATGGAGACGTTGGCGAAGACGGGTCGGGTGAAGTTGCCGGGGGTGGCGGAGGCGTTGGCGTTGTTGTCGGACTCGAAGCAGTTGGAGGCCGATTTGTCGCCGATGAGGGGGTCTCTGACGCTGACGGCGAACTGGACGCGTCCGCTGAATCCGTTGTCGGTGTCGAAGTCGTCGTCCCAGCTGCAGGCGGCGACGAGGTAGCGGGCGTTGACGGCGCCGCCGAACCATTCGAAGGCGTCGTCGCCGGAGTAGGAGACTTGGACGTGGTCGATGGTGGTGCCGGAGCCGACGGAGCCGAGGGTGATACCGTTGATCTCGTTGTCGGTGGAGTACTCGATGCCGGCGAATTCGCAGCGCAGGTAGCTGAGTACGCCGGAGTTGTCGGCGGGGTCGTTACCCCCGTATTGCGAGCGCACTCCTCCCTCGATGCTTTGCTCGCCCATGTTGTTGGGGGCTTTTCCGAGGATGATGACGCCTCCCCAGTCGCCGGGGGCGCGTTGTCCCGGGGCGGCGGCGGAGGTGAAGACGATGGGGCGTTCGCGGGTGCCCTGGGCGATGATTTTGCCGCCTCGCTCGACGATGAGGGTGCCGCGGGAGGATTTTTCTCCCTTGATGATGACGCCCGGCTCGATGGTGAGGGTGACGCCGGAGGGGACGTAGACGAAGCCCCGGAGGTTGTAGGTGTTGGGGTAGGAGAGGGTGGTGTTGGCGGAGATCTCGAAGTTCTCCTGGGAGCCGTCCCCGAGGTCGAAGGTCTGCGGGGTGGGTTCTGGGGTCTTGTTGTCGTCGTCGCCGTCGCATCCCGCGAAGGAGACGGCGAGGGAGAGGAGGATGGGGATGAATGTTCTTGTTTTCATGTTGGGGTGATTAATGGATTATTGAATGTTAAATGTGACGCCCGCGCTGACGGAGCAGCCGGGACGGAATTGTCGGGTGATTTGTTCCCTGCGGTGCGTCGTCCCGTTGGCGGAGAAGCGGGGGAACTGTTTGTAGACGACGGGCGCGGAGAGGACGTCCTTGATGGCGCACTGCAGTTCGACGCGTCCGAGTTGCAGGCGGACGCTGCCGTCGAGCAGGTCGCGGGGCATTTCGTAGGCGTCGGGGATGCGGGTATTGACGTCGGGCTGCACGCTGTTGGACTTTCCGAGGCCGACGATGCGTTTCCCGACGCGGTTATATAATAAGGAGAGGTGTAGGGGCGCTTTCTTGTAGAAGATGGCGGCGTTGAGGAGGTAGGGGGACTGTCCCTGCATGGGTCGATCCGGCTCGGAGACCACTTCTCCCGGCTTGAAGCGGACGTTGCTGCGAATCCAGGCGAGGTTGAGGAGGGCGGTGAAGTTGCCGAGTTGCTTGCGCGCGTCGATTTCGAGGCCCCAGTTGACGGCGCTCCCGGCGTTCTCGTGGTTGTACCGGAGCGAGCCTCCCATGTCGATGAATGTCCACTCGATGGGGTGTCGGAAGTGTTTGTAGAAAAGGGCGACGCTGAGGGTTTCGCCGGAGGAGGGGTAGAACTCGTGGCGGAGGTCGAGGTTGTCGATGACGGCGGTTTTGAGGTTTTCGTTGCCGCCGATTTCGCTGAAGAGGTCGAAGTCGTAGTAGACGGTGGGGGAGACTTCCCGCGGGTCGGGGCGGTTGATGGAGCGGCCGTAGGCGAGGCGTAGCTGGTGGCGTTCCCAGCGGTAGCAGGCGTTGATGGAGGGGAAGAGTCCGGGGGCGCGTTCCTTGTTGGTGGCCGGGAGGATGATGGAGGGATCGTCGGCGCGGTCGCGGGAGAGGCGGGAGTAGTAGTACTCGAAGCGCGCGCCGGCGCGTATGCTGATGTTTCCGCGGCTCCACTCGGCGGCGGCGTGGGCGGCGAGGAGGGCGGTGGAGGCCTGGAAGGCGCTTGTCTTGCGGGTGATCTCGTCGATGTAGACCTTGTCGGCGGCGAGGTAGTCCGGGTGGAGCATCTCCTGGAAGGGGAGGCGCAGGTAGCGCTGGCGTTCCTCGTGGGAGAGCTTGTCGTATCGGTAGATGAACTCCCGCGGGGTCAGCTCGCGGCGACGAAATTCACCGAGGAGTCCGCCCTTGAACGCGACGGCGCGGAAGGGGCGCGCGTAGTCGGCCCGCGCGACGAGGCCATGATCGCCGGCATGTTGGAAATAGCGGGTGATGCTCTCGTTGACGGGGACGACGGTGGGGATGTCTTCCGGGGAGCCGATGCCCTCGTGGTAGGTGATGATGCGGCGATCCGGCTCGCTCCTGTCGGCGAGGGAATAGCCGACGTCCCAGGTATAGCGCGCGCCGTCGCGGGCCTCGTGGCTTCCGGCGATCTGGCCGGCGTAGGCGACGCGGGAGGCGTAGCGGATCTCGGTCTGCACGCGGTAATACATGCTGCTCATGTCCTTGATCCCGGCGCGTTCGATGAGGCGGTTATTGCCGAGGACGTTCAGGATGTTCTTCCATTCCAGGCGGTGTCCGGGGGCGATGCTCCACGTCCACCCGTGGAGGACGCCCACGCGGGCGTCGCGGGAGTAGCGGTCGTCGAGGTAGTCGTCGAGGAACACGGGGGCGTCGGCGGCGGCGGAGTAGATGCCGTAGCGGGCGTTCTTCATGCCGGTGACGCGGGAGGCGGTGTGGCTGTACGTGATGGCCGCGACAGCGCCCACCTCGCCGCGACCGACCTCGAAGCGGCGGGCGAGGAGCAGGGAGAGGCGGGCGTCGGGGAGCGTCGGGGCCGACTTGATGCTCCAGTCGTTGTTGAATCCCTCGCGGGTCAGGCGGGTGATCTCCGCCGGGTCGGTGACCGCTCCCAGGTGTGCCGGGAAGGAACGGGAGAGGGAACGCTTGCCGGCATCGAAACCGATGAAGTCGGTGGCGCTGCCCGGGTTGTGGCGCGAGGGGCGGAAGCCCGCGCGGGTGTTGAGGCCGGTGGAGAGGCTTATCTCGAGGCGGTTTTCGTCGGGCACGCCCTTCGTGATCACGCGGACGAAGGCGCCGGAGAAGTCCGCGGGGATTTCCGGCGAGGGGGATTTGTAGACGATCAGGTGGTCGATCTGGCTGCCGGGGACGAGGTCGAAGGGGAAGGCGCGCCCGTCGCCCTCGGTGGGGAGGGTCATGCCGTTGAGCCAGGTGGCGTTGTAGCGCGCCGGCAGGCCGCGGGCGACGATGAAGCGATCCTCGATGATCGTGATCCCGGGGACGCGCCGCATGACTTCCGAGGCGAGGCGGTCGGGGGTGGCGGCGATCTGCGAGGAGGAGACGCCGCTGGCCACCTGGGTCATGTGGCGGATCGCGTTGACCATCCCGCGTTCGGTATCCTCGCGCGTGCGGCCGCTGACGGTGACCTCGCCGATCGCCGTCACGGCGCTCTCGAGGGCCAGGTCGAGGCGCGCGACGCTTCCCGCGCCCAGGGCGACGACCCGCTCGACGCTCTTGTAGGAGATGCAGCTGACGACGAAGGTGCAGCTGTCCCCGGCGACGCCGTTCACGCGGTAGTATCCCCCGGCGTCCGTGACCGTTCCCCGTCCCTCGCCCTTGAGCAGGACGGTGACGCCGACGAGCGGTTCGCCGGTGGCGGCGTCGCGGACATGCCCCTCGACAGACGCCGGGGGGTCGGCCGCGAGGGCCGCGAGGGGGAAGGTGAGGGAGACGACGAGGAGGGCGACGAGGCCCGGGGTGCATGGATGATTCTTCATGTGGTTCTTTTTTCTGCTGCGAAGAAAAGGGCGGTATGTTACCGTCGGGTTACGTTTTCTTTACAAGCGCGTGAACACTCTCCCGGCGGCGGTCGCGTTATTTTCGTAGCTTTGCCGGCAGTAAAACAGAAGATAGGCATGAAGGAGGTCATGATCCAGTTCCTGCAACGTCAGTTGTTGCGATGGTTCGACGAGAACGGTCGCGCCTTTCCCTGGCGCGATCCCTCGGCCTCGAAATACCAGCAGATCCTCTCGGAGATTCTCCTGCAACGCACGCGGGCGGAGACCGTCGCCCGGTATTACGATCGTTTTTTCGCCCGGTATCCCGACTGGAAGGCGCTCTCCCGCGCCACCGTCGAGGAGTTGGAGGAGATCATGCGGCCCCTCGGCCTCTACCGCCACCGGGCGCGCCGCCTTTTCCGCCTGGGACAGGACCTCAAGCGGCGTCGCGGGCGCGTCCCCGGCACTTCCGACGAGCTGGCCGACTCGGGATTCGCCGGGCTGTACGCGATCAACGCCTTCGAGTTGTTCGCGCTGCGCAAGCGGAAGCCGCTGCTCGACGTCAACATGTCGCGCGTCCTCAAGCGCTATTTCAACGCCGGGGAGTTCATGGACGTGCGCCGCGACAAGGCCCTGCAAGCCCTCGCCAACGACGTCATCGAGGTGCGCCGTTGCAAGGAGTTGAACTGGGCCATCCTCGACTTGGCCGCCCTGGTGTGCACGCGGCGCTCTCCCTCCTGCGGTACGTGCGCGTTAAACCCCCGCTGTCTTTACAGGCAACGGGGGTTGGAGGCGCGGGAGACGGGCGTTCCCTTAAATGACCTCTAATTTCTTTCCGACTTTGATGAAGGCGGCCAGCGCGCGGTCGAGTTGCTCCCGCGTGTGGGCGGCCGAGAGCTGGATGCGTATGCGCGCCTGTCCGCGGGGGACGACGGGGTAGTAGAAGCCGGTCGCGTAGACGCGCTCCTCCTGCAGGCCGGCGGCGAAGCGCTGGGAGAGCACCGCGTCGTAGAGCATCAGGGCGCAGATGGCGGACTCGGAGGGCTTCAGGTCGAAGCCGGCGGCGAGGAGGCCGGCGCGGAAGTAGGCGGCGTTGTCCATGAGCCGGTCGCGCAGGGCCGCGCTTGCCGACAGCATGTCGAAGACCGCCAGGGAGGCCCCGCAGATGGCCGGCGAGAGGGAGTTGGAGAAGAGGTAGGGACGGGAGCGCTGGCGCAGCATCTCGATGATCTCCCGCTTGCCGGTGGTGAAGCCGCCGAGGGCGCCGCCGAGGGCCTTGCCGAGGGTGCCGGTGAGGATGTCGACGCGATCCATCAGGCCGTGGTGCTCGGCCGATCCGCGGCCCGTCTTCCCGATAAACCCGGCGGCGTGGCTGTCGTCGACCATCACCAGGGCGTCGTACCTCTCGGCGAGGTCGCAGATCTCCGGCAGGCGGGCGATGTCGCCGTCCATGGAGAAGACGCCGTCGGTCGCGATGACGCGGAAACGCTGGGCGCGCGAGAGCTTCAGTTGCTCCTCCAGGTCGCCCATGTCGGCGTGCTTGTAGCGGTAGCGGGCGGCCTTGGAGAGGCGGACGCCGTCGATGATCGAGGCGTGGTTGAGTTCGTCGGAGATGATGGCGTCTTCCTGGCCGAAGAGCGGCTCGAAGACTCCCCCGTTGGCGTCGAAGCAGGCGGCGTAGAGGATGGCGTCTTCCGTGCGGAAGAAGGTGGAGATTTTCTCCTCCAGCTCCCTGTGGATGTCCTGCGTGCCGCAGATGAAACGGACGGAGGACATGCCGTAACCCCGACGGTCAAGCGCCCGCTTGGCGCCCTCGATGACTTCGGGATGGGAGGAGAGTCCCAGGTAGTTGTTCGAGCAGAAGTTCAGCGCGGTTTCGCCCGTGTCGAGCGTGATCTCGGCTCCTTGCGCCGACGCGATGACGCGCTCGCTTTTGTAGAGACCGGCCTCGCGGATGGAGAGGATCTCGGCCTTCAGGTATTCTTGAAATTTCCCGTACATGGTAATTGTTTTTGGTGTGAAACTCCCGCGAAGGTAATCTTTCTATCAGGGATACGGCAGCATCCGGCCGTTTTTCTATTTGCTGTCTACTCACCCGCGCGGTACCCGTTTCGCGCACTCGCGAAGGCTTGCCGCGAACTCGCGGCAGCGTTTCGCGCATCCGCGAAGGCTTCCCGCGAACCCGCGGCAACGTTTCGCGCATCCGCGAAATGCTGTCGAGAGTTCCCGGAAACGCGTAAACTTTGGTCGCTTGGTCGCCGGGATTCTTCCTCGCGCACCCGGACTCCCCTTGTCCGCCAGCCCATCCGGGAATCCTGGAAATATGTTTGTTTACTTTTCATGACGGGGATTTTACTAGTATCCAATATATCTCCCTATTACCACCATTATTGGGAAAAGTAACATTGCCTCCTCCTGGGGT
>JAIROI010000152.1 GCA_031257615.1 Odoribacteraceae bacterium | reverse complement strand
GGCAACCCGGCCGTCCACTACGCGCCCTCCGAGGAAGCCCGCCTCGCCATGTATAGCATGCCGCTCGCCGCGCTCACCTCGTGGAACGGCCTGGGAAGGATTCCCGAACCGGAGCTGCGGGAAGTGAAACGCGTCGCGGACTCGCTGCACCGGCGCGGCTTCAAGGTGCGCTTCTGGGGCAACGCCGATACCAAAACCCTCTGGCAATCGTTTATCAAGATCGGCGTCGATTACATCAACACGGACCGACCCGCCGATCTCGCCGCCTTCCTCGCGCGCCGCGAAAGGTGGTCGTACAACGACGCCGCCCGCCACGCGCCCTACGCGCCGGATTACCGGTCGGACGGCAGCGCGAAGTCGCCCCGCAACGTGATCCTCCTGATCTCCGACGGCGCCGGGTTGAACCACCTCTGGGCCGCGGCCACCGCCAACGGGGGCGACTTGAACGTCACGCGCTTCCGCCATACCGGGTTTCTCCAGACAAACCCCTTCGACGACTATAACACGGACTCCGCCGCCGCCGGCACCGCCATCGCCTCCGGCTCCAAGACCCGCAACCGCTACATCGGCGTCGATCCCTCCGGCCGCCCCCTCCCGTCCATCGCCGAGCACCTCGCCGCGCGCGGCTTCGCGACGGGCGTCGTCACGAACGACAACCTTACCGGGGCCACTCCCGCCGCCTTCTACGCGCACGTCAGGGAACGCAACCAGAGCGACAGCATCGCTGCCGACCTCCTCCGCTCGCCGCTGACCCTCGCCGTCGGCGGCGCTCCCCGCGCGCTGGCCCGCGAAACGTCCCTCGACGGATTTACCCTCGTCCGCGACGCCGCGCTCCTGGAAACCATACCCGCCGGCGAGCGCGCGATCTGCTTCGACCGCGATTCCGGCAACCTCCGCGTCATCGAGCAGGCCTTCGACGCCGCCGTGAAACGCCTCGCCGCCGCCCCGCGCGGCTTCTTCCTGATGGTCGAGGGCGCGCGCGTCGACGCGGGAGGCCACGCGAACGACCTCGCGCTGTGCATCGACGAGTACCTGAGCTTCGACCGGGTCGCGGGCAAGGCCTTGCAGTTTGCCGACGCCGACGGGCGCACGCTGGTCATCGTCACCTCCGACCACGAGACCGGCGGGCTGATACCCATCGACGGCGACTACGCCGCCGGATACCTCCTCGCGGATTTCGCTACCGTCGACCACACCGGCGCGCCCGTGCCACTGCTCGCCTACGGCCCCGGAGCGCAACACTTCACCGGATTTCTCCAGAACAGCGACCTGTTCGCGCGGATCGCGAAACTCCTGCACGCGAATAAATAACTTCAACATCATACCATGAAACAGATTATTACCGCCGCCATCGCCCTGACCCTCGTCCCGTCGCCCGCGCTCCCCGTCGACAAGGACCCTGCGCGGGCCAACGTCCTGGTGATCGGGATACCGAGGGAGAACATCACCTCGAACTATTACTACGACGGGTTGATCGCCGAGAAGATCTCCATCCCGGTGGACAGCCTCGCCGGTTTCTTTAACCGCGCCATCGTCTCGCGACTCCCCGACGCCGGCGCCGGCCCCGCCCGCTTCATCTGCCGGGGCAATCACCCGCGAGATCGCGCCCTCGACGCCGGGCTGCGCTACGAGGGCGAGGAGGAAAATATCCGCGTCGACCTCTCCCGCGTCTCCCGCGACGCGCTCGCCCGGCTGCTGGACGATTTCAATGCCGACTTCTTGCTGCTCGTCAACCAGTATTACATGAAGCAGGAGACCGAACCGTTCCCCTACCTCTATCACATCATCCATTACGAGCTGTACGATCGCGACAAGACGACTCGCTACCGCGGCGTCGCGTCTTTCGACACCCCGGACCTCATGCCCGCGCCGCGCCTCGACAAGTATTACAAGAAGATCGCCTCCAAGATTGTCTCGCGCGTCAATCGCGCAATCAGTGAATCGTGATTCGTTCGTTTCATCATACCGGCACCTCGTTGCTTCTTTACTCTTCGTTTCTGCCGGCGTAGTGATACGCCGGCATTTTTTACGCTTTGGAATCTCCGTCGTACTAGTACGAAACCGTGTCCGAGGCCTCGGGGAGACTTTCGTACTAGTGCGAAACCGTGTCCGAGGCCTCGGGGAAGCTTTCGTACTAGTACGCCGGCATGTTTTACGTCAAAAAAATACCGGCGTAGGGGTACGCCGGTATTTCTGTTAGCGGGGAAACTCAGATGACGAACTGCGCGGTGGCGCGACTACGCTGCTCGACCAGGACGACGCTGTCGCCGATGATCTCCCGGATCATGGCGTCGGTGTAGTGGCGGATCGTGACGAGTCTCACGTTGTCGTTGTAGCGAACGCCGAACTCCTGCTGCAGCTCGGCGATGAAGCGGGGGAGGATGGCGGGGTGATTGTCGACGCAAAAGGTGAAACTGATGGCCGAGTTCTGCATGAGATTTAGCTTGAGACGGTAGCGCGCCAGGATCGAAAAGACGCGACTGAGCTTCTCCTCGGCGATAAACGAGAAATCGCGGGGCGCGAGGGTAAGCAGCAGCTGGTTTTCCTTGTTGATGTACACGGGGGGCAGGGCAATCCAGCCGTCGAGGTCTCGGATGACGGTGCCAGGAGCGTCCGGGTCGAGGAAAGAACGGACGCGCAGGGGGATGTTTTTATTCTGGAGCGGCTTGATGGTCTTCGGGTGGATGACTTTCGCCCCGAAGTGGGTGAGTTCGATGGCTTCCTTGTAGTGCATTTGTGGGATGACGACGGCGGCGGGGTATTCCTTGGGGTCCGCGTTCATGACTCCGGGTACGTCCTTCCAGATGGTGACGCGCGAGGCGTCGAGGAGGTTGGCGAGGAGGGCGGCGGTGTAGTCGGATCCTTCGCGGCCGAGGGTGGTGGTCTGTCCGTCGAGTGTCCCGGCGATGAATCCCTGCGTGATGTAGCGGTCGGCGTCGCGGAAGTGGAAGACGCGGGCGCACCGCTCGCGGGAGGTCTCGAGGTCGACGTTGGCGTTCCGGTGGCAGTCGTCGGAGATGAGGCATTGGCGGACGTCGACGAAGCGGTTGCTGACGCCGTTGGCCGCGAGGTA
Organism: Odoribacteraceae bacterium; assembly: GCA_031257615.1. Taxonomy (GTDB): domain Bacteria; phylum Bacteroidota; class Bacteroidia; order Bacteroidales; family Marinifilaceae; genus JAIRKS01. Next base: position 4,448 of record JAIROI010000152.1, on the reverse strand, counting down.
GTCGGAGACGATGCGCGTGGAGAGTAGCTCGCCAACCGGGATGAGTCGGTCGTATGCCCGGTCGTAGTCGTCGGCGCTATTGTCGGTTCTCTCCTCGGCGATGATCTGCCGGACGAGGTCAAGCAGTTGTTCGACGCGCTCGACGACCGGCCGGCGCTGTTCGTCGATGGGGAAGAGGTCTCGGATGATGGCGGCGTGGAAGTCGCACAGTTCCTCGAGGCGGCGGAGGGCCGTTGGCGCGTCGTCGCGGAAGCGGGCCTCGCATATCTTTTCGAGCAGGTTGGTCATCTTTCCCATCGCCGAGATGACGATGACGAGCGGCTTCTGTTGACCGACGATGGCGGCGAGTTGTCTTACCCCGGCGGCATCCTTGACGGAGGCTCCCCCGAACTTGAATATCTCCATGTGTGTTATAATTTGTAAGTAAAGCGCGGTTTGAAACTAACGAACGAGAAGCTGCAGGTGGGTCATGGCAACTCGCGTGTCGTTTTTGTTGTATATTCGCGGACAAAAGTAATCATTTTGCCATGTTCATGCACAAAGTAACGACATTAAATCAGTTCATCGTCGAGCGGCAGGCGGAGATTCCGGGCGCGACGGGGGAGTTTTCGCGTTTGCTGCACCACGTGGGGATCGCGGCGAAGAAAGTGCACCGCGAGGTCAATAAAGCAGGGCTCGCGGACATCCTGGGACGCGCGGGGACGATCAACGTGCAGGGGGAGAACCAGCAGAAGCTGGACGTGTTCGCCGACAATACCTTTATGGACGAGCTGCGGGCGAGCGGGGAGTGCTGCGGCGTGGCGACGGAGGAGAACGAGAGCGCGGTGGCGTTCGACGAGGATCTGTGCCGGCGAGGAAAATACGCGGTGTGCATGGACCCGCTGGACGGCTCGAGCAACATCGACGCGAACGTCCCGGTGGGGACGATCTTCTCGATCTACCGGCGGCTCTCGCCCGTCGGGGAGCGCCCCTCGGAGGAGGATTTCCTGCAGGCGGGGACGGCGCAGATTGCCGCGGGGTATGTGATCTACGGCTCGTCCACGATGCTGGTGTACACGGCAGGACGGGGAGTGAACGGCTTCACGCTGGACGCGTCGATCGGCGAGTTTTGCCTCTCGCACCCCCTCGTGCAAACGCCGGCAAGGGGGCGTATCTACTCGATCAACGAGGGCAATTATGCGAACTTCCCGGTGGGCGTGAAGAAGTATATCAAGTATTGCCAGGAGATCGACGAGGCGAGCGGCCGCCCCTACACGTCGCGGTATATCGGCTCGCTGGTGGCCGACTTTCACCGGAACATGCTGCGCGGCGGGCTGTTTCTCTACCCGGAAACGAGCAGGTACCCGGAGGGGAAACTGCGGCTGGTGTACGAGTGCAACCCGGTGGCGTTTATCGCGGAGCAGTCGGGAGGCGCGGCCACGAACGGGACGCGGCGGGTGCTGGAACTGACGCCGGGGTCGTTGCACCGGCGCGTGCCTTTCTACGCGGGATCGCGGGAGATGGCAGGGAAACTGATGGAGTTCCTGGAGTTTTTTAATCACATTTAATCCGAATGACATGATCGTAAAAGAACTGATAAACCCGGCGAGCATCGTCGTCGTGGGCGGGTCGGATGACCTGTACAAGCCGGGAGGCGCCGTGCTGCGGAACCTGAAGGACGGGACGTTTAAAGGCGAGATTCGCGTGGTGAACCCGAAGGCGGACCGCGTGCAGGGGATCGCCGCGTGCAAGGACGCGCGGGAACTGCCGGCGGTGGAGATGGCGATCCTGGCCGTCGCCGCCAGGTATTGCCCGGAGGTGGTGGAGGTGCTGGCCCGCGAAAAAGGGACGCGGGCGTTCATCATCCTCTCCGCCGGCTTCCACGAGGAAGGGGAGGAGGGCGCGCGGCTGGAACGACAGGTGGCGGAGACCGTCGACTCGGTCGGCGGCGCGCTGATCGGCCCGAATTGCATCGGCGTGCTGACAAGTAATTATAACGGCGCCTTCACCTCGCCCACCCCGCGCCTCGACCCCAGCGGCGTTGACCTGATCTCGGGATCGGGAGCCACGGCGATCTTTATCATGGACGCGGGGATGCAAAAGGGGATCAAGTTCAATAGCATGTTCTCCGTGGGCAACTCGGCAAGGGTGGGCGTCGAGGAGGTGCTGGAATACATGGACAACTCGTTCGACCCGGAACGTAGCGCGCGGGTCAAGCTGCTCTACCTGGAGAGCATCGACAAACCGGAGAAACTGCTGAAACACGCCGCGTCGCTGGCGCGCAAGGGATGCCGCCTCGCCGCGATCAAGTCGGGAGGCTCCGCCGCCGGTAGCCGCGCCGCCTCCTCGCACACGGGAGCCATGGCCAGCCCCGACGCGACCGTGGACGCCCTGTTCCGGGCCGCCGGCATCGTCCGCTGCCACGGGCGAGACGAGCTGATGACCGTCGCAGGTATCTTTACTTATCCCCAACCAAAGGGGAAAAATGTGGCCGTGATCACGCACGCCGGGGGCCCCGCCGTGATGCTGACGGACGCGCTCTCGAACGGGGGCATGGAGGTGCCGCGACTCGAAGGGGAGAAGGCGGCGACGCTGCTGACAAAGCTTTTCCCCGGCTCGTCGACAGGCAACCCCGTGGATTTCCTCGCCACCGGCACCGCCGAACAACTGGGACACATCGTCGACGCGTGCAACGACGACTTCGACGCCGTCGACGCGATGGCCGTCATCTTCGGCAGCCCCGGCCTCTTCCCCGTGCATGACGTCTACGAGCTGCTCGACCGGAAGATCGCGACCTCGCGCAAGCCCATCTATCCCGTCTTTCCCTCGCTGCAGTACGTGCGGGAGGAGATCGCCGCCTTCGTCGCCAGGGGCCGCGCCTATTTCCCCGACGAGGTGCTCTTCGGCGAGGCCCTGTGCAAGGTGTGCCGCGCCCCCGCCCCCGCCCCGCGCCCCGTCGCCCCGTCGCTGCCGGCAGTGGACGCGCCCGCCATACGCGCCGTCATCGACAACGCCGACGACGGCTATCTCTCCCCCGCGGAAATCCATCGCCTGCTCGACGCCGCCGGGATCGCCCGCGCGCCGGAAGGAGTCGCCGACAACGAGGAAGAGGCCGGGCGGGTGGCCGACAAGATCGGGTTCCCGCTGGTGATGAAAGTCGTGGGACCGGTGCACAAGTCGGACGTGGGCGGCGTGGCGCTCGGCGTGAATAGTAAGGAGGAGGTGCGCCGCGAGTTCCAACGCATGATGCGCATCAGGGATACCCGCGCCATCACCCTGGCGCGACAACTGCGAGGGACGGAGGTCTTCATCGGGGCTAAACGAGACGAGAAGTTCGGACATACCGTCCTCTACGGGCTGGGCGGCATCTTTGTCGAGGTGCTGAAGGACGTGAAAGCAAGCCTCGCTCCCTTCGCCGCCGACGAGGCGCTCGCCCTCATCCGCGAACTGCGCGCCTACGGGATGATCCGGGGAGCGCGCGGGCAAGAACCGGTGAATGAAGAGCGCTTCGCGGAGGCCGTCGCGCGCCTGTCGGTGCTGGTGACGGTGGCCCCGGAGATCTCCGAGATGGACCTGAACCCGCTCCTGGGGACGCGCGAGGGCGTCGTCGCCGTGGACGCCCGCGTGAGAGTGGAGAAACGCGGCTAAGTGTACATGATTTTTATCCCGGACGCTTGGAAAGTTCGCGTTTTTCGCGTAACCTTGCATCGTCTAGTGTAAGAAGTTCGAGTAATTAACCTAAAAAGAACCTGACATGAACAGAAAAGTCATCTACCTCGCCGGGCTTTGTGTAAGCCTGTTCCTCGCGACCTCCTGCGGGCCTTCCCCGTCCAAGTACGCCTTCGACGCGAAAGGTTTCGCGCACCTCCAGGAGGATCTGAAAACCAAGTTTGGCAACAACGCCTACTACTCCAATATCAGCGTCGTCAACGTCCCGGGGAACCTCCCCGTCAGAGGGACCACGCTGACTCTTACCGTCATCAGACCCGGTTCTTCCAAGATGGAAGAGTGGAGCTACTCTGCCTACACCAACTGGAAACAGGTGGCGGAGATCACCATCGAAGCGTCGGAGGACGCGTGCCCTAAAGAGTCCATGTTCCAACTGACAGGATCGTTCGACCTGGGGAAGATCGCCAGACTGGTGGAACAGTCGGCCGAACAACTGGCAGAACGAATGGAGCAAGAAAAGCAGGAAGCAAAAGAACAGAAGGGGGGAAAAGAGAAAGAAGAAATCGTCTGGGACTCGGTGATCCTGGATGCCGGGGGACAACCGGCCTCCGCGCCCCAGGTGCTCGTTTCCTTGAAATATAAACACGAAGGTACCGGCTTCGTATACCGCTACAACCTGGATGGTTCCCTAATCTCACTGCTCGTCAAACAATACAAAACAATATAAACGTACAAGAACTAACGAAACAACTGTAATCTCCCGGGAACGTCGGGAGGTTCGTCAAAAAAGGAATCCGCCG
>JAIROI010000134.1 GCA_031257615.1 Odoribacteraceae bacterium | reverse complement strand
CCTCCGACTCGCGTCCCCCGTCACCCCTCGCTCCTCGCCCGCGCCCGCCCCCGCCCGCGGACTCTCCATCGCCTTCCACCCCGGCAGCAACCGCCTCGACCCGGAGCTGGACAACAACTGGGAAATACTCACCGACATCCTCTCCACCATACGCGCCATCGAATACTCCGGGGACAGCCGCGTCACCCGCGTCATCGTCGAGGGACACGCCTCCCTCGACGCCTCCCACGAGCAAAACACCACCATCGCCTGGCAACGCGCCGACGCCGTCAGGGAATACCTCGCCCGACGCGCCGGCCTCCCCCCCGACGTCTTCCGCGTGCACAACGCCGGCGAGGACTGGGAAGGCCTCCGCGCCCTCGTCGAGCAATCCTACATGCCCTCCCGCGAGGCCGTCCTCCACGTCATCGACCGCGTCCCCGTCTGGGACCACGTCCTCCACACCGGCCGCCAGAAAATCCTCCAGACCCTCCACGACGGCCATCCCTACCGCTACATGCGCGACTATTTCTTCCCCCACCTCCGCCGCGCCGCCCTCGTCCGAATCTACTACACCAACATCCCGTAATCCCTCACCCGGGTAATGATTAGAGTGTAGTCGGTAGCAAACGCTACTGACTACACTCTAATCATACACTTTGCTGACTACTTGGTGGGGTGGCCGAGGCGGCGGGCGGTTTCGAGGTCCTGGAGGGCTTCCTGGCGGAGGCCGAGGGCGAGGCGGGCGATGGCGCGATTGTAGAAGGGGTGGGGGTTAGAGGAGTCGATCTCGATGGAGCGGGTGTAGTCGGCGATGGCGGCGGCGTGCTCGCCTTGCTGCTGGAGGACGGCGGCGCGGTTAAAGAAAAGGGCGCTGGAACGCCAGCCGAGGGCGAGGGCGGCATCGTAGTCGGCAAGCGCGCCGGGGAGATCGTTCATCTTGTAACGGGCGACGCCGCGGTAGAGGTAGGCCTCGGGGAAGGAAGGGTCGGCGGCGATGGCCTTGCTGTAGTCGAGGATAGCGTCGCGGGCGCGGCCGAGGTTCTCGTGGATGACGCCGCGGTGATAGTGCGCGCGGGGGTGGTCGGGGAAGCGGGCGATGACGCGGTCGACGTCCTCGAGTGCCTCGAGGGGGCGACCGGCGTTGGCGCGGGCGATGGCGCGGTTGAAGTATGCCGGCATGTAGTCGGGGTCGGCGGCGATGGCCTCGTCGAGGGCCACGATGGCTCGCGGGAGGAGGCCGCGGTGGATATAGTCGATGGCGCGTCGGTTGCTTTCGACGGCGGGTTGCCCGGTGCACGCGGCGAGGGCGATGGCGAGGAGCGCGGTGAGGTATTTCATGGTGGTATCGCGTAAAATGGTTTCCAAAGTTAGTGGTTTTCACTGGAACGGCAAGCGGGGCGGGTAGAGGCGGCGCAGGAGGTCGGGGCGTTTGATGGCGGTGAGGAGGTCGGTGATTTCCCGGCGGTGTTCCTTTTTATACCAGAAGAAGAAGATGTGTTGTCGGCGTTTCTCGCGGGGGTCGCGGGCGGTGGCGACGGGTTGCATGGTGTAGGGGTCGACGCCGGTGTAATACATCTCGGTGGCGAGGGTCATGGGGGTGGGTGTGAAGTCCTGCACTTGCTCGAGGTGGTAGTGTCGTTCGCGGGTGGCGACGGCCAGTTCGGCCATCTCCTCGAGGCCGCATCCGGGGTGGGAGGAGATGAAGTAGGGGACGAGTTGCCGGCGCGCGTCCTGTTGTCGGTTGATGGCGTTGAAGCGCGCGGCGAGTTCGTCGAAGAGGGCGAACGGTGGCTTGCGCATCAGGCGGAGGACGTTGTCGGAGACGTGCTCGGGGGCCACTTTGAGTCGTCCGGGGACGTGGTGTCGGATGACGGTCTCGAGGTAGGGGCCGGGGTCGATCATGGCCAGGTCGTGGCGGATGCCGGAGGAGACGAAGCAGTGTTTGACGCCGGGTTGTTGGCGGACGCACCTGTAGAGGCTCAGGAGCGGGGCGTGGTCGGCGTTGAGGTTGGGGCAGGCGGAGGGGAAGAGGCAGGAGGGTCGGCGGCAGCGATCGCAGCGGTCGCGTTCGCGTCCTCCCATCGCGTACATGTTGGCCGAGGGGCCGCCGAGGTCGGTGATCGTGCCGGAGAAGTCGGGCATGGCTTTCACGCGTTCCACTTCTCGCATCACGGATTCGGGGGAGCGGGAGGTGACGAACTTTCCCTGGTGGGCGGAGATGGTGCAGAAGGCGCATCCCCCGAAGCATCCCCGGTGGAGGGTGATGGAGTGTCGGATCATGTTGTACGCGGGGATTTCCCGGCGGTAGCGCGGGTGTGGCAGCCGGGTGAAGGGGAGGTCGTGCACGGCGTCCAGTTCCCCGGTAGTCATGGGCGGGTAGGGCGGGTTGACGATCACCACTTGCTCGCCCACTTCCTGGAGCAGTCGCGCCGCCTGCATGTTGTTCGACTCTTCCTCCACGCGCCGGAAGTTGGCGGCCTGGAGGCGTTTGTCGCGGACGCATTCCTCGTGCGACGCCAGGGTGACGGTCGTCCATTCTCCCCGCGCGGCCACTCGTTCCTGCCGGCCGCGCAGCACTGCCGTCTGGGGGATATTAGTGAGCGAGCGGAAGGGGACGCCCTGCTGCAGGCGGCGGCACAGCTCGGTGATCGGCCGTTCGCCCATCCCGTACACCAGCAGGTCGGCGCCGCTGTCGACCAGTATCGAGGGCCGCGGGCGGTCTTCCCAGTAGTCGTAGTGGGTCAGTCGTCGCATGGAGGCCTCGACGCCGCCGAGCACCACGGGCGCGTCCGGGAAAAGTCTCTTGAGTATCCTTGTATAGGTGATCGTTGGCATGTCGGGCCGCGCGCCTGCCCTGTTGCCGGGGGTATAGGCGTCGTCCGATCGTTTTCGCCGGGCGGCGGTATAGTGATTGACCATCGAGTCCATGCTTCCCGGGCACACGCCGAAGAAGAGGTTGGGGCGCCCGAGCTTCTTGAAATCCCTGAGGTCGTCCTGCCAGTTGGGTTGCGGCACGATGGCCACGTTCAGCCCCAGCGCCTCCAGGACGCGCCCGATCACGGCCGTCCCGAAGGCGGGGTGATCGACGTAGGCGTCGCCCGAGAAGAGGATCGCGTCGATGCTCGACCATCCTCGTTGTTCGATCTCTTTTTTGGTAGTGGGAAGCCAGGTATACATCTTCTCTCGTTTGCCGCGAAGGTAGCAATTGTTTTTGGTGGGAATGCAAATCGCCCCGTCGCGGGGGGCGGCGGGGCGATGAGGAAACCGGGGGCGTCACTTCCCGAAGATCGTCTTCAACTGTTCGTCGAGGGCGGGGCTATTGCCGACGTACCGCCCGACGATCTTGCCTTGCAAGTCGACGAGTATCTTGGTGGGCAGGGAGTGGATGGCGTACAGCTCGTCGATATCCCCGGAGCGGTCGAAGCCGTTGGCGGTGCGCTTGAGGCCCCGGAGGACGTGGTAAAAGGCCTGCAGCCCGTCCTGTTCGACGGCGGCGCGCCACTTGTCGGGGGTCGAGTCGTCGTCGGAGATGCAGACGATCGCCAGGCCTTCCTTGTACTGTTCATACAGTTGCTTCATGTGCGGGTTGCCCTGGCGGCAGGGTACGCACCACGAAGCCCAGAAGTCCAGCAGGATGTACTTCTTGCCGACGAGCGACGCCAACTCGAAGGTCTTCCCGTTGATATCCTCCTTCGAGAAGAGCGCGGCGGCGCTGCCGGGCGATCCGGCGCGCAGTTTCTCCACCTCGGCGGCGAGCGCCTTGCCCATCGTACCGCGGCGGACGCGCTCGCTCAGGGCCGCCAGACATGCCTCGCCTTCCTCGAGGGAGAGGGAAGAGGAGCGCGCGAGGAGGTAATACGCGGAGAGGTGCGAGTCGGGGTGTTCGCGGACGTGGCGTTCCTGGGACTCCCTGATCTGTTGCTGGAAGGGGGCCATGCGGGCGCGGATGGCCTCGCGCTCGTCGGTCTCCTTGGTGGCGTAATATTGATCGCTGAGGGCCATCATCTCTTTCATGGCGGTGGCGATGGCTGCCTCTTGAGCCTTGTTCTCGTCGTCGGTGGGGGAGCCGGTGAGGCGGTAATCCTTGAAGTTGCCGAACGTCAGGCGGATGGTCATCCGTCCTTCTTCGATCCACAGGTTGGCGACGTTCGGGTCATCGGGGCGGTCGGGGCGGGGGGAGAGGTGGAGGGTGGCTCGCGTGGCGCCGTCGAGGGGGCCTCGGAAGGTGAAGGCGCCGTTGACGAGCGTCGCGCTGTCCCGGGTACTTTCCATCAAGGAGGTCGCGCGGGTGAGGTAGATCGCGCCGGAGTCTTTGCCGTCGACGCGTCCGGAGAGTTCGAATGTTCCCTGCGCGGTGGCGGCGAGGGGGGCGAGGAGTAAAAGGATGATTGCTTTCACGTGTTATCAAGATTATCGTTCGCGGTATACAACGTCGACCACGCGGGCGAAGCCGGAGTACTCGAGTCGTTTGGAGATGGAGTTGTTGACGCCGTTGACGGGATAGAGTCCGAGTTTGCCGCCGTTATGGTCCGCGGCGGCGTTGTCGTACGAGCCGACGATCAGCTCGAACTGGCGCGACATGAACTCCTCGGACTGGTCGCTGAGCGCGCCCAGGTTGATCTGCTTGTAGAGGTTAAACTTGAGCAGGGTGATCTCCTCGGTGGGGGCGAGGGCGGGGGCCGATTGGAGGTAGGTCGCGTTGGCGCCGAGGTTGTGGAGGTAGACCTTGTTGTCGACGGCGTAGAAGAAGAAGGGGTACTGGGAGTGGAACGCGTAGGCGGTGGCGCGGTCGAGGTCGGGCGCGTTGAGGTTCTCGTACTTTGCCTCTTGCGCGAAGCCATTGCCGGACATGTTCACGCCGTAGATGACGCGTTTCCCGGCATCGTCCTTCAACAGGGCGTAGACGAGTCCCCCGGAGTAGCGCGTGCCTTCCATGTGGAGCAATTCCATGCCGGTCTGGTAGCTAAAGAGCGCTCCCGCGGGGTCGGCGAGCGGGAAGAGCACCTTGCGGGCGGCCTCGTTCGCGCCGTACGTCCATCCGACGAAGCGCCGGTTATCTATGTCGTAGAAGAGCGCCGTCGAGCCGTTGCCGGGACGCGCCGGGCTAAAGCCGACGAAGGGGGCCACGCGGAACTCCGGGTCGCCCACGGGCGCGGAGGTATTGATGGGGCTTTCGAAGGCGGCGCCGGCAGAGCCGAAGAACTGGGCGTAGGCGTTGCCCGCGTCGGAGATCGCGAAGGTGGCCTTGGGTCCCCACATGTCGCCCGTGCCGACCAGCGCCCGGTAGTATATAATGCGTTCGTTGTCCGGCGGCGGCACGACAAAGTGATAGGACTTGATCTCGCGGTCGGGGTCGGTGGTGAAGGTTGTTTCGTCCAGCAGGTAGCCGCCTTCCCGGGTGAGCAGGTAGATGACGGTGCCGGTGCCGGTATAGCCGGTTTGGTTATAGGCGATGCTCGCGGCGCGGTGGATGGTGGGCAGTCCGAGCGCCGGCATCACGTCGTGCGCCGTGACCACGCGGTCGGCCGATATACGGGCGATCATGTCGAGGCGGGCGCGTTCTTCCGGCCCCTCGTTGCAGAGCACCATGTACCCCTCGTACACCGTGGAGGTCACCTTGAGGGTGAACGAGGCGGAGGCGGCGAGGCCCGTGCGTCGGTCGGTGGCGGTGAACCAGCAGTCGTACGTGCCGCTGGTAAAGTTGGCCATCGTGTCGAGTGTCATCACGCGGGCCAGGGTGTCGCGGTAGCCGGTGCGGTAGAGGAACGAGAAATTGGGGTCGTCGCCCTTGATGATCTCCCCGGTACGCGAGGTGATGACGGGTTGCAGCGCGAGCCGTTCCACGTTGCCCAGTACCTCGACCAGCTCCGGGATGCCGGAGATGGTGAAGCCGGGTCGTTCGGTGTACGCGTAGTTCCCTTTCTCCTCGACGCAGGCGGCCAGGAGGGGGACGATCAGGAGGAATAATATGTGGTGTTTCATCTTCAGTCGCGTTAAGAGTTATTCATAAGCGGAGTAGTCCACGGCGTACGCGCCCCCTTGTTGCATCAGGCTGCCGTCGGCCTCTCTCGCGGGCGTTCCGGCGTCGGCCAGGGCCTGGAGGTGTTTCTGCACCAGGAGGGCGACGTAGCCGAAGCGCCCCAGTTGCACCGGGGAGGCGGTGGATCCGGCGGTAGCCCAGTCGGCGTCCGCCCACCCGGCGATGGAGTTCACCAGGGTATACTTGGCGGCGCTCCAGGGGCCGAAGTACCAGCCGTTGCGTTCCGTGCAGAAGATCCTCCAGTAGAACGGCTCCGTGTACAGCTCGCTCGCGACCATCAGCAGCCGGGTGGCGCTGATCTTCTCGCCGGCGGCGCTGTACAGGTTGGTGTTCTTTTGCTCGCGGATGTAGAGCCGGAAGTGCTCGTTTTCCTCGAGGGCGAGCGCCACGCGGAACTCTCGCTCGAGCATCTCGGGCACGCGGAAGAAGCGCACCGGGATGATGGTGGAGCCGGCGCCCGGGGGGATGACCACCGACTGGAGATCCACCTGGTAGTGGACGCCGGCGGTGGCGGTGGTGCGCTCGTTGTCGATCGTCACCCGCACCGGCCGCGGGTAGTCCGCGACCTTGCCCATGGCCGCGACGGGGATCTCGATCGTGTACTCGGTGGCCTCCTTTTCGGCCCTCCCGAACGAGTAGGCGATGCTGTCGGCGTAATATTCCGTGCCGTTGGAGCTCCAGCCTGAGCGGTAACAAAAGTAGACGCCCGCCTCGTCGCTGTCGAAGAGTGGGATCGCGTCCTTCTGGCACGACAGGAGCGCGCCGGCGAGGAGGAATAACAAGGATAATGTACTTTTCATGGTGTAATCGTTATTGTGATTTTTTCGGTAAGCGTCGCGCGTAATGCCGCGCACGCGTCGTGCGTAGCGTTACGCAAGCATCGTGCGTAGTGCCACGCACGCGTCGTGCGTGGTGCCACGCAAGCATCGTGCGTAGCGTTACGCACGCGTCGTGCGCGTCGTCGCGCGAGCATCGCGTCGGGATGGATAGCGCCGTCATTTTGCGGTCAGCGGTTTATCGAAGAGCAGGGAGTGGGGCACTTTCAACAGGGTGCTCCCGGAGTAGCGGGTGGTGATCTCCAGCTGGCAGGTGCCGCTGGTGGGTAGATCGCCCGGCACGACAATGATGATCTCCGAGGGGTTGTTCACGACAATATCGGTGTCGGGCACGTAGGTGGTCGACCCGTTGCTGTTGATGAAGTGGATGTTGTTTGGCGGGTTTTCGCCCGCGACCTTGATCCTGTGGCCGATGATCTTGATGTTGCGCCCGCGGGTGATGACGTCGTTAACGGAACCCGTTTTGACGTCGATGACCTGCGCGATCTTGGCGCTGGGTTCGGCCAGGCCGAGGATGTCGACGTGCACGCGAGAGAGTTCTTCGCGGAGGAGGGCGCCCTGGTGGAACTCGAAGAGGATCGAGTGCCGTTCGGGGTCGAGCCGCCGGTCGGCCTCGGTGAAGACGCCCTTGATGTGGACGCCGGCCGTGAAGTAGCCGGTATTGATCCCGAAGCCGTCGCAGAGCTGGTAGGACATTTCGCGGAGGAATAGCTCCGCGGCGTGTTTCATGGACTCGGCGGAGATGTCGGCGCCGCCGCGGACGACGGCCGCCAGGCAGATTTTCTCCACGTCCAGGGAGTGTTCACTACTTACCCTGGCGACGAGGTCGTTGGGGTCTTCCGTCAGGGGATTGTCGTACAGGAATGCTTTGATCCTGTGTAATTCGGGTTGTTCCATGATCTATGATTTAGTTGGTTTAACGATTCTCTATTTCACTGGCGGGTAACGGCGGCACGCGCGTGGCGGGGGTAGAGGCCGCGGCGGCGGTGTTAAAGCCGTTCTCGGCAGCGACGAAGGAGGCGCCGAGGCGCTTGTACAGGTAGAAGACTTGTCCCTCGCCGGTGAACTCGCGGGCGTACTCGACGCGTAGCCTCGTCAACAGGTCGGCCTCGGAGACGACGGGGAGCGCCGACAGGCCGCGCCGCTCCCGCGCCCGGTTGAGCCACGCGTAGCCGTCGGCGAGGTCAGGTTCGCACTCGGCGGCGATGTAGTAGACCTCCTGCAGGCGAACGAGGGAGATGAGCGCGGCGTGGAAGTACTCCGACTCGGGGTCGTAGGGGTCGGGGCGCTCGATGGCCTTGTAGAGGGTCAGGACGTGGCCCGCGACGCCCGCGCCCGCGGCTTGCTGCCAGCGGGACTGGAAGCGGTAGTCCTGGGTCTCTCCGGCGAACAGGACGCCGTCTATAAAGGTGGCGCGGGGGTGCAGGAGGTTCGCGCCGGCGTTCTCGGAGTCGAAGTAGCGGGTGTATATCGTGGCGCGATCCTTACGATAGATGGCGGCGAGCACCTCGGTGGAGAAGACGCGGTCGGGGTTGACCTGGTTGGCGAGAAGGGTGTTGGGGTCGACCGGGGGAAAGTGGCCGCGGAGGACGGGGTCGTCGAGAAGGGCGCGGGCGGCGGCCAGTGCACCCGCCTTGTCGCCGGCGTAGAGGTGGGCGCGGGCTTGCAGGGCGCGCGCGGCGTAGTAGTTAAAGCGGAGCTGGCGGTAGCGCGAGTCGACCGGTTCGGCATACGAGGCCATGGGGCCTTCCGCGATGACGGGGTCCTTGGCGAGCAGGCGAACGGCGGCGGCGAGGTCGCGCGCGATTCTCCCCATGACGGTGTCGGCCGCGAGGAGGGGAGAGGAGAGGACGCGCGCCGACTCGTTGTAGGGGATGGCGACGGCGGAGGGATCGTCCTTGTAGATGGGGCCAAAGAGCCGCAGGACGTCGAGGTGCAGGAAGGCGCGGACGGCCAGCATCTCGCCGCGCAGGACGGCAGCCTCGTCGGGCGCGAGGACGTCGCGCTGGTTGTCGATCTCCTCGATGAGCATGTTGCAATTAAGCGCGAGGCGATAGGCGTTGCTCCACGCGTCGGCGAGGGCCGCGGCGACGGGCGCGTCGGAGTAGTCGTAGGCGTTGAGCGAGCGGAAGTAGGAGTTCGCGTCAACGGTAGTGTAGCGCTTGCCGAGGACGTCGATCATCTCCCAGGAGAGTTTCTGCCCGTAGAGGGCGTCGGTGGCGAGGGCGTCGTATATGCCGTTGGCGGCGGTGTAGAAGCCCGACTTGGTGGCGAAGAGTTGCTCGCGCGTTTGCTTGTCGCGGGGGACAACGTCGAGGAAGTCGCTGCAGGCGGCGAGCAACAGGAGCAGGAGTACGCGGATTGCTTTCATGTGTTAGCGTGTTAGAAGTTAAAGGATAGACCGGCCTGCGCGTCGCGGGCAAAGGGATAGGCGATGCCCCGCTCGGCGCGGACGGAGGACGCGCGGAAGAGGTCGCGGGCAGAGAACTGTAACTTGAGGCTGCTTAGCCCGACGCGCCTGATCCAACCATCGATGAACTCGTAGCCGATGTTGAGCGATTCGAAGATAAGGAGATTTTCGCGCTGCACGAAGCGGGAGGAGATCGGCGACTCGAGGACGCTGGCCACGTTCTTGAAGGGTACCACGTCGCCCGGCTTCTGCCAGCGGTCGTAGAAGGCGCGGCGGTCCTGGTTCTTGCTCATGTCGCTGGCGCGGATGTTCTCGACCTTCTGGTAAAGGGCGGTGTTAAAGAGGTCCGCGCCGAGCGAGTAGCGGAAGTTAAGGGTGAGAGAGAGGCCGCTCCACGCGAAGGAGGTGCCGATGACTCCCTCGAGGTCGGGGCGCGCGTTGCCGCAGATGACCTCGTCGTCGTAGGAGAAGTCGTGGGTGAAGTTGCCGTCCTTGTCGAGGAACAGCTCTTTGCCGTTCGACGGGTCGATGCCGAGTGAGCGCACGGCCCAGATGTCGTTGGGGTCGGCGCCGTCGTAGTAGCGGACGGTGTTAGCTCCTCGCCCGTTCTTGTTGAGGGTGTAGAGGAGGTTGCCGATCTTATCGACGCGGGAGGACTGGGTGCGGGCGTTGAGGCGCACTTGCCACGCGAGGCGACGCTCGAGGTCGCGCAGGATGTAGTAGGAGGCCGCGAGCGTCCATCCGCTGGAGCGCTGCTCGCCGGCGTTGGTGAGGTACGCGGCCGCGCCCGACGATTCGGTGACGTTGACCCGGATGAGCAGCGGGTCGGTGACCTTGTAATAGTAGTCGGTGGCCAGCGAGAGTCGCTTGTCGAGGAGGGTCAGGTCGAGGCCGATGTTGCGATCGACGGTGGTCTGCCACTTGAGGTCGGGATTGCCCACCTGATCGAGGAGCGCGCCGAGGCCGAAGTAGTTGACAGCGCCGTACTGGAAGGCGTAGGTGATGACCGTCTGCGCGGACTCGAAGCTCTGGTTGCCCGGGTTGCCGATGGAGGCGCGTAGCTTCAGGAGATCGAGTTGGGGGAGTGTTTCGGCGACCCAGGGTTCATTGTGGATGTTCCATCCGAGACCGACCGACCAGGTGGTGTTGTATTTCCGGGTCGTGCCGAAGAGCGACGAGCCGCTGGTGCGCAGGCTGAAGTCGGCGAGGTAGCGGTCGTCGAAGGCGTACCCGGCGTTGAAGTAGCCGTTGACGGAGCGAGAGACGGACTCGCGATAGGTGGGCGAACCGTCCTCGGGGTATCCGTTGGCGAAGGAGGGGTAGGTGAAGTCTCCGGCGGGGAATCCCTCGACGGAGTAGCCCTGGACGAGGGAGTTGTTGTTAAAGATGTTTCCGCCGGCAACTAAGTTGAGGCGATGGCGGGCGATGAGTTTGGCGTAGGTGACGCTGGCCTCGCCCTCGTAGCGGGTGGCAGTGGTGGAGGTGGCGAAGAACTCGCCGCGGCGGAGGGCCTCGGTGTTCTCGTAGCGGGTATCCTCGCGGGAGTAGAAGCGCTCGGCGTCGCTGGTGTTATAGCTGATGCCGAAGCGCAGGCGCGCCTTCCACTCCCTGGCGGGCGTCCACTCGGCGGTGAAGTAGTTGCTGAAGTCGAGGGAGCGGCCCCGGTCGCGGCTGTTGAGGCGGTCGTTCCAGAGGGGGTTTGACGACTGGAAGTAGTCGTTGTTCTCGAGCCACTTGTTGATCTCCCCCTCGTCGTCGCGCTTCCTGTGGTAGGGGTTGGCCTCGGCGTACTCCTGGAACGATACCACGGGATTGCCGAGGGAGGTAGCGGTGAAGGAGAACTTGTTGGAGAATTGGAAGGTGGCGACGCGGTATATCAGGTCGATGTTGCCGCCGAAGGTCTCGCGGAAGGAGCGCTTCATGGCGCCGGTGACGCCGTTGTAGTTGGCGCCAAGACCAAAGAGGAAGTTGCCCTCGCCGCCCATGAGGTAGAGCGCGTGGCGCTGGTTGACGCCCACCCGCAGGGGTTCGGCGAGCCAGTAGGTGTCGACGCCGGCGAGGATGTCTTGCAACTTGGTCTGGTAGATGGCGTGGAGGTCGCGCAGGTAGTCATAGTAGTTGATGCCGAGGTTGGCGGCGCTGTTGGAGGCGTACCTGCCGGCGAGCGCCTCGAAGTCGAGTTTCTCGCGGGCGTTCATGAGGTTGTAGCTCGAGAGGTCGGGGATGGTGAGGTTAAGGTTGCCGTTGTAGTTCACCTGCAGCTCGCCGGCCTCCGGCTTGACGGTCTCGACGACGACTACCCCGTTGGCGGCCTTTGACCCGTAGATGGCCGTGGAGGCGGCGTCCTTGAGGATGGTGATCGAGGCGACGCGGTTGATGTCAAGGTCGTTGATCGCAGCGAGGGTGCTCTCGAAGCCGTCGAGGATAAAGAGGGGTTGGTTGGGATCGGTCTCCAACTCGTCGCGCAGCCCGAGGACGCTGGACTTCCCGCGGATTTCCATGTTGGGGAGGCGGTTGGGGTCGGAGCCGTACAGGTTGTCCTCGATGATGGCAAAGGCGGGGTCGAGGGTCTTGAGACCCTGCAGGACGTTGCGCGACCCCATCTCCTTGAGTTCGGCGGAGGAGTAGGTGGCAGCCGACCCGGTGAAGCTCTCTTTCTGGCGGGTGAAGATGCCGGTCACGACGATGTCGGCCAGCTCGACCTGCTTTTCTTTCATCGTCACCTCCAGCTCGATCTCTTGCCTGTCGGCGGGGTTGACGCGGATCGCCTGCTCCTCCATGCCCACGAAGGAGAAGAGGAGGGTGAGGGTGTCGCGGGTCGCGGTGAGTTGGAAGCGGCCGTCGCGGTTGGTGCTGGCGCCCGCGGTGGCGCCCTTGACGCGGACGTTGACGCCCTGGAGGGGATGACCGCTCTCGTCTCGCGCGAGACCCCTGATCAGGAGCGGCTCGACGGTCTGCGAGGCGGGGCGGACGAGGATCATGTTGTCGGTGACGCGGAAGGCGTATCGTCGCCCCAGCAGTTCCTTCAAGACGACCTCCAGGTCGGTGTTGACGAAAGAGGCGGAGACCTTCTCGTCGAGGTCGACCTCGCGGTTGCTGAAGAAGAAGACCAGGCTGGTCTGGCGCTTGAGCAGCTCGAAGGCCTCCCCGAGACTGCGGGACTCGACCTGCAAGTCCACTTTGATGTTCTGGGCGTAGCCGT
>JAIROI010000103.1 GCA_031257615.1 Odoribacteraceae bacterium | reverse complement strand
TGACGACGGCTCGCCGCGTCGTTACGGCACGCTTTCGCGGAGTGACGACGGCTCGCCGTAACGACGCGGCACCCTTTCGCGGAGTGACGACGGCTCGCCGTAACGACGCGGCGAGCTTTCGCGGAGTGACGACGGCTCGCCGTAACGACGCGGCGAGCTTTCGCGGAGTGACGAAAGCGTGCCGTAACGACGCGGCGAGCTTTCGCGGAGTGACGAAAGCGCGCCGTAACGACGCGGCGAGCCTTCGCGGAGTGACGAAAGCGCGCCGTAACGACGCGGCGAGCCGTCGCGGAGTGACGAAACGGGTACGACGCATTACGTAAAGCATTCGCGGAGTGATGAAATGGGTTCGGGGCGCTTCAGAAGCGCTTCGAAAGGCCGCGAAAGTTTAACGGAGGTGTGGGAAATGTGTCGGCATGTTAAAAAAAAACGTCCCGGCGGGTGACGGGACGGTTTCGACGAGCGCGGGAATACGCGCCGCGCGTCGCGCGCTATTCGCTACTTTCTACTTCGAGGGGATGGACGAGGGGGGAGATGATGGCGCCGGTGACGCGGATCAGGTCGTCGGGGGAGAGTCGGAGTTGCAGGCCGCGGACGCCGGCGCTGACGAAGAGGTGGTCGAGGGAGGCGCAGGAGGCGTCGATCCACGCGGGGAGGGTCTTTTTCATGCCGATGGGGGAGCAGGCGCCGCGGATGTAGCCGGTGGCGGGGAAGAGTTCTTTGAGGGGAAGCATCTCGACTTTCTTGTTTCCGGAGGCTTTGGCGACGGCTTTCAGGTCGACGTCGGCGTTTCCCGGCGCCAGGCAGGCGATAAGGCCGGTCTTGTCTCCTCGCATCACGAGGGTTTTGAATACATTACGGGGGTCTTCTCCCAGTTCGCTGGCCACGCGGGTGGCGGAGAGGTCGCTGTCGTCGACGGCGTAGGGGACGAGGGTATAAGGTACGCGCGCGCGATCGAGTAGTCGGGCGGCGTTTGTTTTTTCTATCTTGGCGTTCACGCGGCGCGGTGTAAAAGAAGAGAGGCGCTTGTCGGGGCGCCTCTTCTTGCGGGTTATTTCAGGTATCCGACGGGGTGGACGAGTGTCACTTCCTGTTTCTCCGGCAGTTTGAGGGCGGCGGAGAGGGCTTGCCCGTTGTACGATCCGCGCGCGACCGTGCCGAGACCCGCGGAGGCGGCGTAGAGATAGATGTTCTGGGAGATGTATCCCGAGTCGAGGTGGGCGTATTTCTGGGACGCCTTGTTGTTGTCTGCCACGATCACGATGTTGACGGCGGCATTGGCGGTGATGTTTCCCTGTCCGAGGGCCGCGGAGAAGTCCCCGCTGGCGATGAACTTCAGGATGTTCTGGCGGGCGTCATGATGGTAGGCTTTGTCCTTGATGATGACGTAGATTTCCTGTTCCTGTCGGTTGCTGGCCGTGGGAGCTGTCCGTTTGTCGGGGCGATTGAAGCCGTTGGCTGCCCAGAGTAGGTCGGAGAGGGTTTGCAGGGGCATTTCTTTCTTGACGAAAGAGCGTTCGGAACGGCGCTCGTTGAGCGTTTCCATGAGGGCTTTGCCGCCGGAGCGGGTAGGGGCGGGGAGCTGGAGGTCTTGCGCCTGCAGCGGGTAGGTGATGGCGACGAGCGCGCAGAGTAAGAAGATTGTTTTCATGGGTAATGAATTTAAGTTGGTGAATGAATCTTCGCGAAGGTACGCGATGGAGGGCGGATTGGTGCTGTCGCGGGCGATTTTTTCTGGTGTTCAGCGTTCGATGATTTCGCTGTAGAGCGATTGCAGGCGACGGCGGAGGTGGGTGACGGCGCGGTGTTTCCGGGAGAGGAGTGTGTTGACGGGGATACCGGTGGAGTCGGAGATTTCTTTGAATGTGAAGCCGTCGATTTCGGTCAGTTCGAAGACGGAACGGGGTCCGTCGGGCAGCTCGTCGAGGGCGGCGCGGAGTGTTTCCCAGAAGAGGCTCCGGAGCATGGCGGGGAGGGGGGCGGAGTCGTCGAACAGGGCGGTGATTTCCTCGAGCGCGTCGTCGGGGAGGCGTTCCTCCCGTTGCTTTCTCGATCGGTCGATGAGGCGGTTGCGGGCGGCGGCGTAGAGCCATGCCGCGACGTTCTCCACGGGGTGGGTAACGGGGTCGAGGCGCGCCAGGCTGTAGAAGACGTCCTGGAGAATGTCCTCGGCGTCTTCCGGCCATCGCGCGCGGCCGGCGATGTATCGCTCGAGGGCCTCGCGGTGTTCCCGGTAGATGGCGGCAATGGGGTCGAGGGTCATGGCTGTTCGTCGGCGGGGAGGTGCATCCGGCGGCGGATTAGCTCCTCGCGCTCCTGGCGCGACATGCCGCGCCAGTGATCATGCAGGCGGGCGCGCTCGCGATGGAGTCCGCCGCGGTGCAGACCGCCAAAGAGTAGGCGGCTGAGGAGGAGGAGGCCGGCCGCTTGCCAGTAGTTGACGGGGGAAAGGCCGGCGATGTCCGGCAAGAGGGCGTTCCAGAGGAGCATGACGAGGGCGGCGACGGCGGCCAGGAGGGGGAATAGGAGGAGGTGGTGGAAGATGTGATGGCGATGGTGTTTCATGGCGATGGTATTAGATGACGAGTGATTCAACGGCCCCGCGAAGGAGCGCGCGGGCGGTAACGGCAACGAGTAGCGCCGCGATAATCTGGATGATCTCGGAGTATCGCGGTTCCATGACTAAAATAGTAGGATGGCGCCGGAAGGACAGACGCGGGCGCATTTCCCGCAGTACTTGCAGCTGGCAATGTCGACGATGACCGGACGGGGCTGTCCCTCGCGGCGCGCGATTCCCAGCACCCGGCGGTGACAACGATGGACGCAGCGCAGGCAACCGGTGCATGATTGTTCGCGTATTTCAAGGGACGCCTCCCGCGGGATTCTTCTGAACATGGGTCTTTTTTTAACAGGTTCTATCCTGAAGACGAATGACAGGAGGAAATATTGCGCGGGGGAAGAAAAAACGCGGGAAGGGGGCTTCCCGCGCGATGATTACCTGACGCGCTCTTCTTCCCAGACCAGGGTGATCTTGAAGACGTAGCTTCCGAGGTCTCCGGTACTGTCGCTGAGGTCGGAGGATTGTATGTAGAAGGTGACTTGCCCGGGCGCGACGTCGAAGCTGATGGTCCGGGTGTAGGTGCGGTTCTGGTAGGGGAGGCTTTCCACGAAGGGGAGGCTTTTGAGAACCTCGTATTCGCCGGCGGCGTCGCTCTCTGTGACGAAGACGCCTCCCAGCACAGTGCCTTCCTCGTAGATTCCCCGGCTCAGCTCCGGGTAGTTGACGATGCACTCGTATCGCTGGTAGGCGGCGTTCCATTTCCAGTCGCGCTGGTTGACCCTGAACACTTCGGTTTCTACTTCCGTCCTGTTTTCGACTGTACACCCGCTCATTCCCACCACAAGCAGGAGGAGCATCGCTTGCTTAATCCATGTGTTTTTCATGTCTCACGTTTTTGTTGATGATCGCCAGCAAATCTACACGATTCTCCGCTCGCTTGCAACATGCCGGGGAAAATATTATTGAAAAACACTCCGGTTTCTCGCGACGGGGAGGTGTATATATGAGGCGCGGGGGTGGTTATTCGGTGGTTGGCGCGGGGGAGTCCGGGGCGACGCGCGCGGTATAGATGTCGTTTTTGTCGACGGGGCAGAGGTGTTCGAGCCAGATGAAGTTTTTCAGGCGCGTGTCCTCCGGGGTCTTCATGAAGAGGGGGGTCACGGAGCCGTCGCCGGTGTTGTGGTAGGTGATGTCGGTGATCTGGCGTTTGTGGATCTTGATCATGATGCGGGGGGCGCTGGCCATGTGTGGGCCGTAGTAGACGCCGTTGTCGTCGACGAAATAGATGGTTTCGCCGTTGCCGTCGACATCGATCTTGTAGATTTCGTTGTCCTGGAAATAGCCGAAGATGGTGCGTCCGGTGATCTGGTCGAACATTTCGGTGGTTTCTCTCCGGGAGATCATGGTGGCGTCGTCTTGCAGGCGGAATTCTTTGGCTTTCCCGTTCGCGGAGAGGAAGGAGATGAGCTTGCCTTTCAGTTGGTTTTTGCTTGCCCAGGCGATGGGTTCCTTGTAGAGGGTGACGGTGGAGTCGCGGGTGAGGTAGACCATCGAGTCGCAGGCGCCCTGGAGGCTTTGGCTGAAGAAGCGGACCCCGCGGCAGGCTCTCAGGACGTCGTTGTCGAGGGTGTCTTTTTCCACGAAGAGGGTGTCGCCGTGCAGGAAGAGGGAGTCGCTCTCGCCGACCAGGATCAGGAGGGCTTGTCGGGTGACGTAGGAGACGTCTTTCAGTTGGTCGGTCATGGCGTAGTGTCCCTTGAGGATGATTTTGTTCACGGTGTCGTGGATGACGACGCGGTGTAGCATGACGACTTGTTGCAGGACGCTGTCGATGCTCATGGTGTCGGCCCGGGCGGTGTAGGAGGTGCGCGTCACGCGGTTGTTTTTGTAGAGTTCGGCGCGTCCCAGGGCGGTGTTGTACCAGCCGTCTTCGGAGTAGAGGGTGCTGTTGTTGTTGCTTTTCCCGTTGATCCATGTGGGGCTGACGATCGAGACGATGTTCGAGACGGTGCTGTATTTTAAGGTGTCGGAGGTGATCGCGTATTCCGGGGAGTCGACCTTCACGCTGTCGACGAAGTTGGCGATTTTTGTTTGCGTGAAGTAGTATCCTCGCCGGCTTGTCAGCGTGTTTTTGGCGTCCACGAGCCGTCCCCCGTCGAAGTAGTAGCCGAATTCCCATATCCCGTCGTAGTCGAGGGAGTGCGTGGTGAGGGTCATGGAGGGGTCTTTGAGGGTGACGTTTTTCCGCACTTTCGCGAAGCGGGTGTTGCCGTCGTAGTGGATGTAGTCCCCGGAGAGGTGGATGCTGTCGTTCTGGATGGCTCTCACGTTGCCGAAGGCTTCGACGATGTTGTCGGGGTGGCGGTAGAGGCTGTCGCACCACATTTTCAGGTTATCGTGCGTCATGTAGACGTCGTCGATAAACCGGTCGGCGCCTCCTCGCGTCCCGCCTTTCAGCAGTTCGGAGGTGATGTGTATCTTGATCTTTTCCTGGGCTGCCGAGGGGCACGCCGTTCCCGTCAGGCAGAGGAGCAGGAGGCACAGGCGGAGCGCGCTACTTGATCCAGCCCCCTTGACGTAGTGTCTCATCGCGGTATTCCTCGTCAATGTGGATGTAGGTGTTGGCTTGTCGCTCTTTGATCCACGCGGTCAGCACGGCGTGGGTTTTTTCTTGTTGCAGCAGGCTTTCGAAGTAGCTCCAGTCGTTGTCGAGATCCACGGTATGTTCGGGGTAGAAGGCTTTCAGTTTAATGATTTTGTATTCCTCTTGCCCGTTGCTCGCGTCCACGAACGGGGCGGAGATGTCGCCCACCTTCATGTTGTTGACCTGTCGCGCCATGTCGCCTCGCACTTGTTCCCGCGGGAGCTTGGAGTCGGAGGCTTCGCTGAGGATCAGCCCGCCGTTGTTTCTCGTGTTTTTGTCTTCCGACAGTTGTTCGGCCACGTACTCGAAGGGTATGTTTTCCTCCTTTATATAATGGACGATCGAGTCGAGCTTTTCGATGGCGTCTTGTCGGCCTTTCTCGTCGATTTTCGGGCGCAGGAGGATGTGCCGGACGTTGATCAGCTCTCCCTGGCGGTCGATGTACTGTATGATGTGGAAGCCGAACTCGGTCTCCACGATTTTGGATATTCTCCCCGGTTTCAGGCTAAAGGCGGCCTCGGCGAACTCGGGCGTGAAGCGCGTCTTCGGGGAGTAGCCCAGTTCCCCTCCCTTGAGGGCCGACGCTTCGTCCTCCGAGTAGAGGATGGCCAGGCGGCTGAAGGTCGTCTCCCCGGAGAGCACTTGTTCGCGGAAATCCCTCAGGCGGTTTCGGAGTTTTTCCTTTTCCGCGTCGTCTACTTTCGGCTTCACCACGATTTGTTGTATCTCGTACTTGGCCGGGGCGTCCGGCAGCGAGTCCTTGTTCAGCTTCTGGTAGAAGAATCGCACTTCCGAGGGGGTGCTTTTGACGTGCGCGGTGATTTTCTGTTGCATTTCGCTGGCGATGGCGGACTCCCGGATTCGTTCTCGCATCTCGATCCTGATCTCCGCCATGGACTTGCCCATGATGGTTTCCAGTCTTTCTTCCGACCCGGCTTCCCTGACGAACTCGCTGATGCGCGTGTCCAGCGCCCTGTCGACCTGCTCGTCCGTGACCGCGACGCTGTCCACTTTGGCCTGGGCCATCAGGAGTTTCTGGACGAGGATCTGTCCCAGGATCATCTTCCGGTCGGCGTCCGTGCCCTCGATGACGCCTTGCCGGTAGAGGTCGACGAGGCTTTTTTCGATGTCGGATTTCAACACGATCTCGTCGCCCACGACGGCCACGATCTTGTCGATCGCGTTTTGTTGTGCCGACGCGCTGGCGGTTAGTGCCATGAATAGGAGTAAAAGGTATCTCATATCAGAGTGTG
>JAIROI010000101.1 GCA_031257615.1 Odoribacteraceae bacterium | reverse complement strand
TCGAAAGCGCTCTCCCCTATCGTTGTCGCTATTGGGAAGTAAGCGGCGATCAGGTCTTCGCAACCGCGGAAGGCTTCCGGGCCAATGAAAGTTACTTCGGGCAGGTTCGCGGTAGTCAGGAGGTAGCAATTACTAAATGCGCCCCTCTCCGCGGCGGTCGCTCGCGGGGAAGAAAAATGCTGAAGCCACTCTGTTTCCAGGAAACACTCGAAAGGAATTGTTTCGTTGAAGTCCGGCAACGAGAGGGAATGCAAGTTCGGAAGTAGTCTTTCCCATCCGCCCTTTTCACGCAAGTCGAAAAGTCGATCGTCGTCGATATGCGCGCCCTTCACGACGAGCGTTGTCACTTTTTCAGCAATGGACGGAGCCTTTAACTCCCGGATGTTGACTGTGTCGAGATCGAGATCGGCGGGGATCGCGAGCGTAACGCCATCGGGCGAGAACCTGTAAGTAGTCGGACGATCACAAGAGACCGACAGGAGTACGGCCGCCGCGGCAAAGACGAGCAAGTTCGTGAAAGTTGTATATGTTGTTTTCATGGTATGTTTATTTAAAAAGTTGAAAACCGACCGCGGCGCAACGGGATACAAAGATGCCTGCCATTCCCCGGTAGCGGAGCAAATGTAGTCTGTTTCCACGAAATACGTACGGCGATTCACTTCTTTTTTTTGACGCATGGCAAGTAGCGTTTAGCGCGTGGTCAGTCGTACCCTTTCTCTCTACTCACTGCCCGCTACTCTCTATACTCTACACTCTACTCACTAAAAATTTCTACATTCGCGGCGGGGAAGGAGGAGGGGGAAAAACAAGTAAATCACGTTAAACACGCGTTATGGAATATCATTTTAAAACGATCGAAAAGAAATGGCAGCGGTACTGGCAAGAGAATGACACGTACCGGGTGGAGATTAACCGCGAGAAACCAAAATATTATGTCCTCGACATGTTTCCGTATCCCTCCGGGGCCGGGCTGCACGTGGGACACCCGCTGGGATATATCGCCTCGGACATCCACGCGAGGTATAAGACCCTGAAGGGTTTTAACGTGCTGCACCCGATGGGGTACGACGCCTACGGGCTGCCCGCCGAGCAGTACGCCATCCGGACAGGACAACACCCGGCCGTGACTACCGCGCGGAATATCGAGCGGTACCGGGAACAAATGGATAAGCTCGGCTTCTCGTTCGACTGGAACAGGGAGGTGCGCACTTGCGATCCGTCCTATTACAAGTGGACGCAGTGGATGTTTATCCGGCTTTTCAATAGCTATTACTCGCTCGACGAAGAGCGGGCAAGGCCCATCGAGGAGCTGGAACGACGCCTGGCGATCCTTGGCACGGAGGGGCTGGAGGCCGCGTGCACGACGGATCTCGCGTTTTCGGCGGAGGAGTGGAACAGGAAGACGTGGCGGGAACAGCAGGAGGTGTTGATGAATTACCGGATCGCCTACCTGTCGGAGACGCTCGTGAACTGGTGCCCGCGGCTGGGGACGGTGCTGGCGAACGACGAGGTGCGGGAAGGACTGTCGCTGCGGGAAGGATATCCGGTGGTGCAAAAGAAAATGCGGCAATGGCTACTGCGCGTCTCCGCGTACGCCGGGAGACTGCTCGAGGGGCTGGACTCGCTCAAGTGGTCGGAGTCGCTGAAGGAGGTGCAACGCAACTGGATCGGACGGTCGCGTGGCGCCGATATTTTCTTCGAGGTGGAGGGATCGTCGGAGCGTATCGAGATCTTCACGACGCGCCCGGACACGATCTTCGGCGCTACCTTTATGGTGCTTGCACCGGAGTCGAAATACACGGCGCTGCTGACGACGCCGGAGGAGGAGGCAAACGTGCGGGCGTACCTCGACTACGCGGCCAAGCGCACGGAACGGGAACGGCAGTCGGAGGTGAAGCGCGTGACGGGCGTCTTTACCGGATCGCGGGCCTTGAACCCCTTCACGGGGGAGGCGATCCCGGTTTGGGTGAGCGAGTACGTGCTGTCGGGATACGGCACGGGAGCGATCATGGCGGTACCGGCGCACGACGCGCGAGATCATGCCTTTGCCCGGCATTTCGGGTTGCCGATCATCCAAGTGATCGACGACGGGGAGGGACATGACGTGCAGGAGGCGTCGCACGACGCCAAACGCGGCGTGCTGGTGAATAGCGGCTTCCTGAACGGGATGCCCGTCGAGGAGGCTATCCGGGCGGTCATCGAGGACGTGGAGCGCTGCGGGATCGGGGAGGGAAAGGTCAACTACCGGCTGCGAGACGCGATCTTTAGCCGGCAACGGTACTGGGGCGAGCCGGTCCCTATCTATTACCGGGAAGGGATGCCTTGCCCACTCGACGAGTCGTTGCTGCCGCTGGAGCTGCCGGAGATCGACGCGTTCCTGCCGACGGAGACGGGCGAGCCGCCGCTGGGACGGGCCAAGGGATGGGTGACCGCCGAGGGATACCCGCTGGAGCTGGACACGATGCCGGGATTCGCCGGTTCGTCGGCCTATTACCTGAGATACATGGATCCGCGGAACGACCGGGAGTTCGTCAGCCGGGAGGCGCTGGACTACTGGGAGAGCGTCGACCTGTACGTGGGAGGGGCGGAGCACTCGACGGGCCACCTGATTTATGCCCGTTTCTGGAACATGTTCCTGTACGACGTCGGGCTGTCGAAGACCCCGGAACCTTTCCGGGAACTGATCAACCAGGGGATGATCCAGGGGAGGTCGAGCTTCGTGTACCGGCTGCTGACATCGCGCGACGGGACGACGTGGGAGGCGACCTCTCTGTATGTGTCGCGGGAGATCGCGCGGGAGACGGAGCGCCTCGGCAAAGAGTGGCGACAGGCGCTGTTGCCGCGCCTCGAGGCCGGAGAACTGGAAGGGGTCGAGGCGGTGAGCTTCCAGGAACTTCACGTGGACGTGAACTTAGTGAAGAATGACTTGCTGGACATGGAGGCGTTCCGCGCGTGGGGGCCTGAATATGCCGGTGCGCGCTTCGTGACGGAAGACGGGCGGTACGCGTGCGGTTACGGGATCGAGAAGATGTCGAAGTCGCTGTTCAACGTGGTGAACCCGGACACGCTGGTCGAGGAGTACGGCGCGGACACGCTGCGGATGTACGAGATGTTTCTGGGCCCGCTGGAGGCCAGCAAGCCGTGGGACACGAGAGGGATCGACGGCGTGTACAAGTTCCTGCGCAAGTTCTGGAGACTTTTCCACCCCGTCGAGGAGTTCAGCGTGAGCGACGAGGAGCCGACGAGGGAGGAATTGGAGACGCTGCACAAGACGCTCAAGAAGGTGGAACAAGACATGGAGTGCTTCTCCTTTAATACCTCCGTTGCCGCCTTCATGATCTGCGCGAACGAACTGACGGCCGCGCGGTGTAATAAAAGGAAGGTGCTCGAACCGCTGGTGGTAGCCCTCTCGCCCTTCGCGCCGCACGTGGCCGAGGAACTGTGGCAGGGGTTGGGACACGGGGAGAGCGTGACGCGGGCGACGTTCCCGCGGTGGGACGAGCGCTACCTGGCCAAAGAGGAGATCGAGTACCCGGTCTCCTTTAACGGGAAGGTGCGCTTCAGGCTGTCCGTGCCGCTGTCCGCGTCGGCAGCCGAGATCGAGGAGCGCGCGAAACAAGCGCCGGCGGCAAACAAATGGCTGGAAGGAAAGACGGTCAGGAAGGTGATCGTCGTGCCGGGAAAGATGGTGAACATCGTAGTGGGATAGCGATGGAACAGGCTGCCGGCGGAAACACGCGAGGGAAGTTCGGGACCGCTCCCGTCTTCTTTACTTCGATCTCGACGATCCTCGGGGCGATCCTTTTCCTCCGCCTGGGATTTGCCACGGGGACGCTGGGCTTCTGGGGCGCGGTGGGGATCATCCTGCTGGGCCACCTGATCACGATTCCTACCGCCCTGGCGATCTCGGAGATCGCCACCAATACCCGCGTGGAAGGCGGCGGCGAGTACTTTATTATCTCCCGCTCCTTCGGGCTGAAGATCGGCTCCACGATCGGCGTCACGCTGTATTTCTCGCAGGCGATCAGCGTGGCTTTCTACACGATCGCGCTGGCAGAAGCCTTCGCGCCCTTCTTCGACTGGTGGTCGGAGAGCATGGGCTTCGCCCTCCCGCGGCAGGTGGTCAGCGTGCCCGTGCTGCTCCTGCTGGCGTGGATCATCCTGCGCGCCGGCTCGGGATCTGGCGTGAAGATGTTGTATATCGTCAACGCGATCCTCTTTCTTTCCCTCGCCCTGTTCTTCGCGGGGCGAGCGATTGATCCCGGCGAGGAACTGACGCGGGCGCCCGGCGACGCCTTCGGTTTTTTCCACAAGGAGCAGTTCTTTATCCTCTTCGCGATCTGCTTCCCCGCCTTCACGGGGATGACCGCCGGCGTCGGGCTGAGCGGCGACCTGAAGAACCCGGGGAGGTCTATCCCGCTGGGGACAATGGGTGGCACGCTCGCCGGACTGCTGATATACCTGCTAATCGTCTGGAAACTGTCCAGCCACGCCTCGATAGCGGACCTGGTCGAGGATCAACTGATCATGTCCAGGATCGCGATCTTCGGGACAGTCATGATCCCACTGGGACTCGCCGCGAGTACGTTCTCGTCGGCGATCGGCTCGATCATCGTTGCGCCTCGGACGCTGCAAGCGCTGGCACTCGATAGCACCTTCCCCTCGCGACGCCTGAATCAAGTCCTGGCCAAGGGGAAGGGGGAACACCGGGAGCCGGTGAACGCGACGATGATCTCCTTCGCGATCGCCCTGCTGTTCGTGCTGATGGGGGACGTGGACACGGTGGCGGGGATCATCTCGATGTTTTTCCTGATCACCTACGGGTCGTTGTGCCTGATCTCGTTCCTGAATCATTTCGGCTCGCCGCCCTCTTACCGTCCCCGCTTCAAGTCGCGGTGGTACCTCTCCCTCGGCGGCTTTCTCCTTTCCGTGTGGGTGATGTTTATGATCAATGCCCTGTACACGATCATCGCCTACGCCGTGATCGTGATGATTTACCTCTTTATCGAACACCATAACAAGGAGCAAAAGGGCCTCGTCAATATCTTTAAGGGCGCCCTCTTCCAGCTCAACCGGCGGATACAGGTCTTCATGCAGAAACAACAGTCGAGCATGGAGAACGAAGAGTGGCGACCCGCCGCGATCTGTATCTCGCCCAACTCGCTGGAGCGCGACAAGGTGCTTTACCTGATGAAATGGCTGAGCTACCGGCACGGCTTCGGCACCTATTTCCACCTCATCGAGGGCTATTTCAGCAAACAGACGCACGCCGAGGCAAAGGTCGTCCTGGGACAACTCGTCGAGGGGATGAAGCACGGGAGCACGCTCTATATCGACACCATGATCTCCCCCTCCTACACGTCGGCGATCGCGCAAGTGATCCAGTCGCCCTCGATATCGGGCATGGAGAATAACATGGTGGTCTTCGAGTACGCGAAGGGGAACGTCGACGAGCTTTCCCGCGTCCTGGAGAATATCAACCTCACGCGCGCCGGCGGCTACGATACCTGCATCTTCGCCGGCTCCACCTACCCCGTGCGCTCCGCCAACGGCCTGCACGTGTGGATCCGGGCCACCGACGAGCAGAACACGAACCTGATGATTCTTCTCGGGTACATCATCATGGCCCACCCCGACTGGAAACGAAGCCAGATCAAGATTTTCATCGTCCACTCGGGCGAAAGCGCGCCGCTCAACGCGGGACTTGGCGAACGCGTCTCCGCCGGCCGACTGCCCATCACCCTGACCAATATCGAGATCATTCGACTCTCCGGCGAGCAGACCGTCAGCGAGGCCGTCAAGGAACGCTCCTCGCGTGCCGGTCTCGTGCTCATTGGTTTCCGGGAAGAGATACTCCGTCGCGACGCCGTTGCTTTCTTTTCTTCCTTTGACGCGATCGGGGACATTCTATTCGTGAGCGCCTCCTCCGCGAAGGAGATTTAGCGGCGCGGGCTACTCTTTCCCGAACACGTCGATTTGCCTGTCGATAAGCTGATCCAGGGAGATAAAGGTCTCGGTCTTGAAGACGCCGGGGATGTTTTGGAACGTGTTGATAAGGATATTCATCAGGTGCTCGTGGTTCATGCAGCGGAGCTTGATCAGAAAGGTAAACGTGCCCGTGACAAAGTGACATTCCAGCACCTCGGGCACCTTCTCGATCTCCTTGACCACCGTCCTGTACGCGTGGGCATGGTCGAGCGTCACCCCGACAAAGGCGCAAACGCCCAGCCCCAGGGCCTCCGGTTTCACGATAAAACGCGAACCCTCGATGATGCCCGCTTCTTCCATTTTCTTTACGCGTTGGTGGATGGCCGCGCCGGAAATCCCGCACTCGCGAGCGATCACGAGAAAGGGAACGCGAGCGTTCAGGGACAAGTGGGTTAAAATCTTCCGGTCGATGTCGTCGATTTGGTACTTCATAAGAGAAATAAATTATCGGTTAAAATTCAATACTGTGTAAAATTGCTTGCGTTGCTTGTAATACTTCCACCCTTCCTCGTTGGTGATGGTCTTGATCACGTCATCGATCAGGTGGTTGAAGATGGTCGCGAAATTAAACCCTTCCGGGGGATAGATCCTGTTATCGTGAATGTCATTCAGCTTGGCGATATACATCCGCGCGACCATCTCGCTGGAGATGTCGTTCCGGTACATGCCTTGTCCCATCCCCTTCTCGATGTTGATCTTGATCTTCTCGTAGATGAAGTTGGAGCGCGCCGCCAGGTGTTCCTCGAAGAGTCGCGGGAAAGGCTCGGCCAGTTTAAAGGTTACCGACGGGGAGAGGTGGAAGAATCGCTCGTATATCTCGTTGCCGACCAACAGCATGATGTCGATCGCGTTCCAGCCATTGAAGTCGTACTCGTCGAAGATCTCTTCAAAGCAGACGCGCTCCCGGGCAAGGATCGAGGAGACGAGATCTTCCATCCTGGGAAACTCCCGGCGGACTTCATCGAGGGAAGTCCCCACGGTCTGCAGCTTCTCGTTCGACAGTTCAACTCCGTAGCGGTACACGTAGTTTCTCAGCTTTTCGATTAGTTCACATTTCGCGCGGCTATTCATGGGATATTTCTTCTTTTTTTACGGCTGTAAATATACAAAACAAATGAAGTGTTACCTGCATCGCATATTATTTTTTTCCATCTTGCCCTCCCCTCCCCCCTGCTCTCCGCCCGCGCATCCTCCCGACACACCTTATTATATATAGGTGCATTTTGGGGTGGATATAGGTCGGATGACTTGTTCGGAAGGGGGCGGACGCGGGGGAGATATGTTAAAAAAGTGGGGTACAGAAAAAAGTTTGACAGAAAGTGTTGGTGGGTACTTGTGTAATTGGAACTTTCTAAATAGCTTTGCCGTCGAGAATCAGAATCCATTTGTCACGTAAAATTAAATGATGGCATACGCATACGACATATACGATTGGGATGCGAAGAGTTTGCAAGAACGATCGGGAATCTCCTCTGCCGCAAGGCAGGGATACCAAGCGCGCTGGAATCTTTCGAAAGAAGGATCCCGGTTATTTTTTGCCCTTAGTGTAGTGGCACTCCTGTTTGGTTCTTGCGTGCAAAACCTCGAGGGAATAGAGCAAGAGAAGTCGACGGACAGTGACAACACGGCGCTCATCACCTTGTCGCTCTCCGCAACTGCCCCGCCGACGCGCAGCCTCCCAGGCAGCGAGAACGAGAACAAGGTAGCCGAGGTCGACGTGCTGTTGTTCACGACGGACAACGACAAATTGTATTACCGGGCGCCAGCCACTGGAACCGCTATCACCGACGCACCAGACCTCGCAACCCCACCCAGCTACCCGGAAAAGACCTTTACTGTCCGGCTACCCATTAACCCGCTCGACGGGGGCAGTACCCCGATACCTTATAAGATGGTGATCATCGCCAACGCGCGTAGTTCGTTTGTCGGGTACGCGCCGAACTCCATCATCTCCTCCGGGCCTACCCGCGAGACGCTCCTTAACGGACTCGCGAGCGCCGTCGCTGGAACGAAGCTCGCGAATCCTTTCCCGATGTGGGGAGAGTACGCCTCGAACTTGACCATCACCGAGACATCCACCCCCGGCACCCTCGGCGTTGATCTTACCCGCGCCGTTGCCCGCATCGACGTCTCCCTCGACGGCGACGTTGCCAACTTCGCACTCGACAGTGTCCTGCTTTACAACTACCGCGACGCCGGGCACGTCGCACCGAAATACGAGTCGGGATCGCCCGTCACCACTGCTTGCTACCCCGCCGGCGCGAAGGCCGAGGACGCATTCCTCGGATACAGCCTCACCACCGAGACGGCCGACCCCACCGGCAAGGCCTTCCTCGAGACGATCTACGCGTTCGAGGCCGCCAACGTCGCCCTTACCGA
>JAIROI010000087.1 GCA_031257615.1 Odoribacteraceae bacterium | reverse complement strand
TTCTCTCGTGTGATAAAATCAAATCCCCTCTCATCTGCCCGCATACAAGCCGAATACAAAATCAAAAACCCTCTCGTCCGTCCGCATCCCACCCTAATACAAAATCAAAACCCCTCTCGTCCGCCCGCGTTCCACTCTAATACAAAATCAAAATCCCTCTCGCCCGTCCGCATCCCATCCTAATACAAAATTAAAAACCCTCTCGCCTGCCCGCGTTCCATCCGATCAAAACTCGAAATTTCTACTTCCCCACACCTTATATATATGGTGTAAAAATCTCGAAATCCCCCGCAGGCCGGCGGTTTCCGTGTGGCAAGAAAAAAAAATCACCCGCGCCCTGAAAAAAGAGCCGAAAATATTTGGAGCGTATTAAATCTCGTCGTACATTCGCGGCGTCGAAACAAATGTAGAACCATAAATAAATTGATTCGCTATGATTAGTAATCTTGTTAGATTAAACATCCGCTCACTGTCAAACGAGGTATTCGTGCGCTTCTTCACGGATCTTTTCGCTTACATTGATAAGTTCGGGGCCGGCGCCATAGGCATCAAGCAGACGAGCGATGATTTGAGAGATTCTTTCCAGAAGGTAGTCGCCGCGCTCGACCTGGTGCGCAAAAGCGAATACACCAAAAAACTGAAAGAAATGGACAAGTTTCGCGATAAACTCGTCAAAAGCCTCACGTTGACGGTCAAATCCAGAACCGATGACCCGGATCCGGCAAAGAAGGACGCCGCCTTGGGACTTGAAATCCTGTTCGACCACTACTGGAGCATCCCGAAACGCGCCTATGATAAGGAGACCTCCGCGATCGCGGACCTGCTCCGCGAACTGGCAAACCCCGTCGCCGTCGCGCGTATAGCCCTGCTCAATCTCACCGGACTTGTCGCCGACTTCAAGGATATCAATGATAAGTTCGTCGAAATGGCCTACAAACGCTACGACGAGATCAATAGCCGTCCGAAAGTCTCCATGAGAGAGGCGCGCGAAGAGGTTAAAGAAAAATACGACCTCATGCTCTACCGCTTGGAAGGGGTTATTGCCCTTAACGGCATCGATTTCTCCGAAGAACTCTCTGGTTTCGTGAGTGAGTACAACGTCATCGCCACCCACTACAAGAATATCCTCGCCATCGAAAAGGGTCGCCGCCGCGCCGCCAAGGCCAATAGCGACAAGGAAGACCCCAACAACGGCGAAGATACTCCCGAAACCACCCCCGAACCCCTAACCAAATAATAAACGGCATACGGGCGTCCCCCTTGACGCTCCGCCCCTACACTAAACAGCATATAAGGAGCAACATTGAAACTCCGCCCCCACACCAAACAGCATATGAGTAACAATATTGAAACTCCGATCAAACAACAAACAGCATATAAGTAGCAATATTGAAACCCCACCTGACCCTTTAGGCGTATTAAAGGCAAGATAATTGATTATGGCTTATTTTTTTAATTGTTAGAGATTCTACGTAAGGGAAGATCCGCAAGGACCTTCCCTTCATTATATCTTCCCTAAAGTTCTCCCTCTTGCCCTCCCGCACACAAATCAAATACAAAATCAAAATCCCGCTTGCCCTTCTGCGTGCGAGGGGAATACATGGATTTTTTTCCTATGCGGCAGCCTTAGGCAGCCGCAAATAAAGATGAGGCAGCTACGCAGCCGAGGCTTCACAGTAGCCTTTACAATACAGTAGCCTTAGGCTACTGCCTACAAAGATTGGGCAGCTACGCAGCCCCGCATACGCAAGAAGACATGCAAGCCGAATACAAAATTGAAATTCCTCTTGCTCGCCCACGTGCGAGGGGAATACATGAATTTTTTTCCTATGCGGCAGCCTTAGGCAGCCGCAAATAAAGATGAGGCAGCTACGCAGCCGAGGCTTCACAATAGCCTTTACAATACAGTAGCCTTAGGCTACTGCCTACAAAGATTGGGCAGCTATGCAGCCCCGCATACGCAAGAAGACATGCAAGCCGAATACAAAATTGAAATTCCTCTTGCCCACACGTGGGCAAGCCGAATATAAAATCAAAATCCCGGTTGTACGCACGTGGGCAAGCCGAATATAAAATTGAAATTCCTCTTGCGCGCATGCGCGCAAGTACGTTGTAAAACTCGAAACGTACTTGCGCGCATGCGCGCAAGTATGTTGTAAAACTTGAAACATACTTGCGCGCATGCGCGCAAGTATGTTTCAAATTCAAATCATACTTGTACACGCGCGTGCAGTTAGGAAATCAAATGGTGAATTAAGGATGTTTCAGGAAGGATGGTCGAAAATTAGTTCTTGTTTGACCTAAAATTTACCCGTGAAGGTGGGTGGAAATATTATGAGTATGTCGTACATTTGCGTGGACAGAAATATTTAAAAAATGATTTAGGCTATGAATAGTACGCGCAAGTCGAGTAAATGTATCGGAGACCGGTGGGGGGAGAAAGGGAGGAAGAAAATCTATCGGATGATTGGGGTGAGTCTGGTATGGGTATTCATCTTGATGATGGGAGAACCGGTGGCGGGACAGGAGACAAGAAGGGTGATGTTGTCGGGGAGTGGGTTTGGGGATGAGGTGGAGTGGGACTTTTATTGTACGGGGGGGAGACGGTCGGGGAGGTGGGAGAAGATTGGAGTGCCGTCGCAGTGGGAGTTGAAGGGGTTCGGGGAGTATACTTACGGGAGGTGGTACACGCTGCCGGGGGGGAAGCCGTCGAGGGAAGAGGGGGTGTATAGGAGGACTTTTGAGGTGGAGTTGAAGGAGGGAGAACTGGCACGATTGGTGTTTGAAGGGGTGATGACGGACGCCGAGGTGACTGTAAACGGGAAGAGCGCGGGAGATGTACATCGGGGTGGGTTCTATCGCTTCGCGTTTGACGTGAGTGATAAGTTGAAGAACGGGGAAAAGAATGAAATTGAGGTGAAGGTAGCGAAACATTCTGCAGATGCATCGGTGAACGCGGCGGAACGACGGGCGGACTGGTGGTTGTTCGGGGGAATTTACCGGCCAGTGTATATCGAGATTCTGCCCGCGTCGGCGATTGAAAGGGTGACGGTGGACGCGAGACATGACGGCGCGATGACGGCAAGGGTAAAGTTAATCGGCTTTCAGCCCGGGTACGCGTTGCGCGCCGAGATTCGATCAGTGAAAGACCGGCAGCGGTTTAAGGCGATATCGAAACGGTTGACGGCGGCTGACTCGCGCGAGGCGGTGATAGAAGGTCGCTGGAACGTCAGGCCGTGGAATCCCGAAGATCCGGCGCTGTACGATTTGCATCTCTCGTTGCACGACGAACGCGGGAAGAAGTTGCACGCGGTGACCGAGCGTATCGGGTTTCGGACGGTGGAGTTCAAAAAGTCGGATGGCATTTACGTGAATGGGACGAAGGTGCAGCTAAAAGGCATTAACCGTCATTCGTTTTGGCCGGACGGCGGCAGATGTACGAACCGGGAGATTAGCGCGCGCGACGCGAGTTTGATAAAGCAAATGAACATGAACGCGGTGCGGTCGCACTACCCGCCGGACGCTCACTTCCTGGACGCGTGTGATTCACTGGGGTTATTCGTGATCGATGAACTTGCCGGCTGGCAGGATGCTTATTCGACAAATGTCGGCCGACTGTTAGTCGCGGAGACGGTTCAGCGGGATGTTAATCACCCTTGTGTCATCCTGTGGAGCAACGGGAACGAGGGTGGCTGGAACGTTGCACTCGATGATTTGTTCGGAGTTCACGATCCGCAACAGCGTCGCGTCATTCATCCCTGGGCAGATTTCAACGGCATTGACACTCACCACTACCCCGCGTACCTAACCGGCATCGGGCGACTGACTAACGGTTACGATGTTTTCATGCCCACGGAATTCATGCACGGTTGCTACGACCAGGGACACGGGGCCGGGCTGGAGGATTTCTGGAGCCGTTACAAGGGACACCCGTTGTTTGCCGGCGCTTTCATGTGGGATTTCAGTGATAATGCCGTTCGGCGAACGGATCTCGGGGGCGCGCTCGATTCGGCGGGGGAGTTGGCGGCTGACGGTATCCTTGGACCGTACCGGGAGAAGGAAGGGAGTTTTTACACTGTACGCGAAGTGTGGGCGCCGATCCAGTTCGCCCCGCTGTACATCACTTCCTCGTTCAAGGGCGAGTTAGTCGTCGAGAATGAATTCCTCTATACCAACCTCGCGCAATGCTCTGCCACTTATCGCCTCTACCGCGTCGCCGGGCCGCGGGAGGGTGGCGAATCGACGCTCGCGGAGGAAGGGGTCGTGCAACTGCCTCGCTTGGCGCCGGGCGAACGGGGCGCGGCGCGGATGGAGGTATCGAAGGAGTTTTTCCTGTCTGACGTCCTGGAGATAACCGCGTACGATCCGCGCGGCAAGGAGATCTGCGCGTGGAGCTGGCCGATAACATACGCTGACGCCTATGCCGCGCGACATGTCAAGTCGGACGGCCCGTCGCCAGCCACTTACCGCGAAGACGCGACGCGAGTGACACTATTGACTTCCGACGTCGCGGTGACGTTCGACAAGCAGACAGGAATGATTACCGACGTCGCGCGCGACGGCAAGTCAGCGGGCTTTTGTAATGGCCCCGCGCCGGTGGGAATGAACGCGGTATACAAGAGTTACTCTGTCCGTCAAGAGGGCGCGGAGGCGGTGTTCGTCGCGCGTTACGCGGGCGCCATCGACTCGATAGCCTGGCGGGCAACGCCGTCCGGACTTGTCAAGATGAGCGCGGTCTTGTTGAACAAGGCCGATGGCAGTGGCTTCGACGCGGCGCTCGTAGAAGAAAACATCTACAACTTCGGCCTCACCTTTGACTACCCGGAAGCGAAAGTGACAGGCATGTCGTGGCTCGGACGCGGCCCGTATCGGGTTTGGAAGAATAGGATCAAAGGAGCGCGCCACGGGAAATGGGAAAAGGCATATAACAACACCATGACGGGCGCGTCGTTTGAAAATCTTATTTACCCGGAGTTTAAGGGTTATCATGCCAATATTTACTGGGCAACTCTACATGACAACGCGGGGGAAGGTCTAAGCGTGATCAGCGAGACCGATGGACTTTTCCTTCGCGTCTACACACCGGATCAGCCACTCGTCTCGCGCGACCGTGCGCTGCCGCCTTTCCCGCCGGGAGACGTGTCGTTTCTCCTTGATATACCGGGAATGAGATGCTTCAAACCCCTTTCACAGCACGGGCCATCGGGACAGCCGGGATCGGTTCGGGTCAAAAAAGGAGATGAAGGTCTACATGTAAACTTATGGTTCGATTTCACCGCGACGGCAACCATACCTTAATATATACACTCCACTTGCAAACTCGATTGAACATGAAGATGCAACTCACCACTCCCCTCGCATTCACCGCGCTACTCGTCTGCGGGACGCTCGTTTGCCCCGCGCAGAGCGCGCTGCCCGATTTCCCCTGGATGGCCGCGGTTGGCGCCAGCGAGTATCCTGATAACCCGACCGTTTACTACACCTCTGCGTACGGCGCGACCGGAGACGCGGTCACCGACTGCACTCGCGCCATCCAGTCAACCATAGACGATTGCGCGGCGCGCGGCGGCGGCGTCGTGACCTTCTCGCCCGGCATTTACCTGACCGGCTCGCTCTTTATCAGGAGCGGGGTGAACTTTCGCGTACCCAAGGGAACCATGCTCGTTGGACAGCAAGACATCGCGGCATACCCGCTTATCGACACGCGGGTGGCTGGAGTTGAGATGCAGTGGCCCGCTGCACTCATCAACATCATCGACGCGAAGCGGGCGGCGATCAGTGGCGACGGCGTGATACACGGGCGCGGAAAAGTGTTCTGGGACAAATACTGGGCGGCGCGCGAGGAATACGATCCGAAGGGCCTGCGTTGGATCGTGGATTACGACGTTCAGCGACCGCGAGGCATACTTGTCGCCAACTCGGAGGAGGTGACGGTGCGCGACGTGGTGGTCTACCAGGCCGGTTTTTGGTCACTTCACATCCTCTACTCCAGTCGCGTCACCGTCGACGGCGTGATCATCAGTAACAACATCGAGGGTCGCGGCCCGAGCACGGACGGCGTCGATATCGACTCCTCGCGCGACATCCTCGTGCAACACTGCCTGGTGAACTGCAACGACGATAATTTCTGTTTGAAAGCGGGAAGAGACAGCGACGGACTGCGCGTCAACCGGCCGTGCGAGCGCGTGGTGATTCGCGACTGCGTTGCCGGCCACGGAGACGGGCTGTTCACGTGCGGCAGCGAGACATCCGGCGGGATTAGAGACGTGGTTGCCTATAACTTGACGGCCCGCGGCACGCGTTACGGCCTTCGCTTCAAGTCGACAGCCCGTCGCGGCGGGACGATCGAGAACATCTGGCTTTGCAACATCGAGATGCACGACGTGGAGTACCCGCTGATCGCAGACCTGGACTGGTATCCCGCGTACAGCACGCCGGAGTTGCCTGCCGGATACCGCGTTGAACAACTTCCGGAACACTGGAAGAAAATGCTCGTTCCCGTCTCCGTCGAGCAGGGAACGCCCAAATTCCGCGACATCCACCTTCGCGACGTGACGGCAAGGGGAGCCTCGACGTGCATCTCCGCTACCGGCCTGGCGGGAAAGGGGACGCTGGATCGCTTCTCCTTCTCGCGCTGCTCGTTCGAGGGAAAAGAAGGCGGGACAATTCGGCACGCGAATGATTGGCAATTCGAAGAGTTTTTCATAACTTGCGCGCTGAAAATCGAGGAATGTCAACACGTAAAACCTTAACCTATGAATAACGCACGTTACTACCTTGCTATCGATCTGGGAGCCACCAGCGGTCGCGCGATCCTGGGGACTCTCGCCGACGGACGCCTGGAAACAGCAGAGCTGGCGCGCTTCCCCAACAAGATGATTTCGGTGGACAACCACCTGCACTGGGATCTCGATAGCCTGTTTTCCGAGATACTCCACGCGTTAAAGACAGTTGCCGATCAAGAGATCCCCCTTTCTTCCATTGGGATAGACGCTTGGGGAGTCGATGTTACCCTCTTCGACCGGAGGGGAAGGATGCTTGAACCGCCCTACTCCTATCGCGACGCGCGTACAACGGGCATTCCGGAAGAGTTTTTCGGCGAAATGCCCCGCGAAGAGCTGTACGCGCTGACGGGCATACAGTTCATGCACTTTAACACCCTGTTTCAACTGTATGAACTGCGGCAGCGACGGGCGCGGACACTGGAATCCGCGTACCGCGTCCTCTTTATCCCCGACGCGATCAGCTATCTGCTGACCGGCGAGATGGTTACCGAATACACGATCGCCTCGACTTCACAAATGCTGGACCCGCACACGCGGCAATTCTCCCCGAAGTTGCTGGAGATGATCGGCCTCGCGGGGCGCTTTCCCCGGATCGTCATGCCGGGAACCCGCGTGGGGACGCTGTCGGAGAGCGTGCAGCAAAGGACGGGACTGGGCGCCGTGCCGGTGGTGGCCGTGGCCGGCCATGACACTGCCTCCGCCGTGGCCGCGCTCCCGGCAGTCGACAAATCGATAGCCTACATCAGCTCCGGCACGTGGTCGTTGATGGGAGTCGAATCCCCGAAGCCCGTCATCACGGAGGAGAGTTATCAATTGAATTTCACGAACGAAGGCGGCGCGGACGGGGGAACGCGCCTGTTGAAGAATATCTGCGGGCTGTGGCTCCTGGAGCGTTGCCGCGACGAGTGGGACGATCCGGCGCTCACGCACGAGGCAATCGTGGAGGCCGCGCGGGATTCTCGCCCCTTCCGCTCCCTGATCAACCCTGACTCTCCCCGCTTCGCGAACCCGCCATCGATGACAACCGCGATCCGAAGCTATTGCGCGGAGAGCGGACAGCCAACGCCGGAAACGCCAGGGGAGTTCGCGCGCTGCATCATGGAGAGTCTGGCATTGCGATACCGACAGGTGTTCGATATGCTACGGGTGTTGACAAGTCGCTCCCCGCGCGCGCTCCACGTGATCGGTGGGGGATCAAAAAACAACCTGCTCAACTCCTTTACGGCAAGTGCACTTAACATTCCGGTGACGGCTGGCCCCGCCGAGGCAACGGCAGTCGGGAATATCCTGATGCAGTCCATCGCCGACGGCGCGACAACCAGCATTTCGGCAGCCCGCCGCGTCGCGCGCGCCTCCTCGAAGCTGACCCGGCACGCGCCCCAGCAACGCGAACAGTGGGAGGAGATGAACAGGCAATTTCGCGTGTATAATAATAAGGTGTAACCAATCATACATGATCGCATGAAACAACTACAGAAAGCTTACGAGATCGCCGCGGAACGCTACGCCGCGACAGGCGTGGACACGGAGAAAGCGCTGGAACAACTGCGACAACTCTCGCTGTCGCTGCACTGCTGGCAAGCCGATGACGTGACCGGATTTGAACGGCCGGACGGAACGCTCTCCGGAGGTATACAAGCCACGGGTAATTATCCCGGGAAAGCGCGTAACGCCGAGGAACTGCGCGCGGATATCATCCGGGTGAAGTCGCTGCTACCCGGCTCGCACCGCCTGAGTCTGCACGAGATTTATGGCGACTTCGGGGGAAAATTCGTGGACCGGGACGAAGTCGAACCGGCGCACTTCGCCGGATGGATGGAGTGGGCAAGAGAACACGGGTTGAAGTTGGATTTCAACTCCACGTCGTTCTCGCACCCGAAAAGCGGAGACCTCACGCTGGCGCATCCCGACCGGAGTATCCGGGAGTTTTGGGTGGAGCACACGCGACGGTGCCGGGTAATCGCCGAGGAGATGGGGAAGGCACAGGGCGATCCGTGCATGATGAACCTGTGGGTTCATGACGGATCAAAGGACGCGACCGTGAATCGATACCTGTATCGCACCCTCCTGCGCGATTCCTTAGACAGGATCTTCGCGGATTCCCTCCCGCACATGCGCGATTGCATCGAGGCGAAGTTGTTCGGTATAGGTCTCGAGAGTTATACAGTTGGTTCGTACGATTTCTACCTGGGCTACGGGGTAAGTAAAGGTAAGATCGTGACCCTCGACACGGGTCACTTTCACTTGACCGAGAGTGTGGCGGATAAGATCTCCGCCGTCCTGCTGTTTGTCCCCGAGATCATGCTGCACGTGAGCCGCCCGATTCGTTGGGACTCGGACCACGTTGTGATCATGAACGACGATATTCTGGAACTGGCACACGAGATCGTCCGGGCCAACGCCCTTTCCCGCGTGCGCGTGGGGCTGGATTATTTTGACGCCAGCATCAACCGCGTGGGGGCATACGTGATCGGGGCGCGGGCTACCCAGAAATGTTTCCTGCGCGCGTTGCTGGAACCGCTGGAGACCCTGCGCGCGTACGAGGGCAAGGGGCAATACTTCGAACGACTCGCCCTGCTCGAGGAAGCGAAGGCGCTTCCGTGGAACGCGGTGTGGGATATGTTCTGCGAGCGGGAAGGAGTGCCGGTCGGCGACGCGTTTATCGCCAGCGTGCAACAGTACGAGCGGGACGTCACTTCAAAAAGAACGTAGATGGACGCGGGAATCATTACCGGCTTGCTGATCATCGCGGTCGGGAGCTTCGGGCAAAGCAGTTCGTATGTCCCCATTCGCAAGGTGCGCGCGTGGAGCTGGGAAAGCTTTTGGCTCGCGCAAGGGGTTTTCGCGTGGGTGTTGTTTCCGCTGGCCGGCGCGCTGCTGGTGATTCCGGCGGGAAGCAGCCTCGGCGCCCTGCTGCGCGGGATGAATTACTGGGGGCCGCTGCTTTACGGGATCGCCTGGGGCGTCGGCGGACTGACATTCGGGTTGAGCATGAGGTATCTCGGCGTCGCGCTCGGGCAGTCCATCGCGCTCGGGACCTGCGCCGCGTTCGGTACGCTCCTGCCGGCGATTTTCGCTGGCGCTGACCTGCTGCGCGGCGAGGGGCTGGCGCTTTTGATTGGCGTTTGCATCACGCTGGCAGGTATAGCTGTCGTTGGCTACGCCGGCGTACTGCGCTCTAAAGGCCTGAGTAAGGAAGAGCGACAGGCCGCCATCAAGGATTTCGCGCTGACGCGGGGGCTGCTCGTGGCTCTCCTCGCCGGCGTCATGAGCGCGTGCTTCGCGCTGGGCCTCGACGCGGGCAGCGGCATCAAGGAACGGGCGCTGGCGATCGGCGTCAACGCGCTGTACGCCGGGCTGCCGGTGGTGCAACTCGTGGCGCTGGGCGGATTCATCACGAACGCCGTTTATTGTCTCTTCTGCAACGCGCGCCATCGTACCTTTAGCGACTACGCCTCTCCCCCCGCGGCGACGCTGGCAAATAACTTGCTCTTTTGTGCGCTGGCCGGCCTCCTGTGGTACTCCCAGTTTCTCGGCCTGGAAGCGGGTAAGAGTTTCCTGGGCGAGTCGCCTCTCCTGCTCGCTTTCTCCTGGTGCATACTGATGTCGCTGAACATACTTTTCAGCTACTTCTGGGGACTCGTGCTGAAGGAATGGAAGGGCGCGCGCGCCGGCACTATCATCGCGTTGGTGATAGGTCTTCTGATCCTGATCTCCTCTCTCGTCTTCACCGCGATGACAAATAACGCCGCAAACTCCTGATGCATGTCGATAGTTGACCGAAATAGCCGACTCGCCGCCCTCGTCGATGAACTCTCGGAGGTCGCCCTCTACCTCTGGCAA
Organism: Odoribacteraceae bacterium; assembly: GCA_031257615.1. Taxonomy (GTDB): domain Bacteria; phylum Bacteroidota; class Bacteroidia; order Bacteroidales; family Marinifilaceae; genus JAIRKS01. The sequence goes on along the minus strand of JAIROI010000087.1, from coordinate 1,277 downwards.
CGGGGATGGGCCGAGCGCAACGGGGGGAATATCTCCGCGAATATTACCGATATGCTCGACGGCGACTATACTCCGCTTTCCACTTTCCCCCTGCCGCGCCCCTTCCCGGCCATCGCCGGATGCGCGTTTCTTGTCACCGGCACGGGGAAACGTATGCGGGATATTGCCCGCCAACCCATGAACAATGCCGTCGTCCTGCGACTGCATCCCTCAGGCAACGCCTACGACCTTGTCGCCGACTACCCCATCCCGCCAACCTCCGAACTGCCGGCGCATCTGGCCATCCACGAACAGGCAAGCCTCCGTCACTCGCCCGCGAAGGTCGTCTGCCACACGCATCCTACCGAACTCGTCGCGCTTACACATCATCGCCGTTTTCTGCAGCCCGGCGCGCTGGGGCGGTTGCTCTGGTCCATGATTCCGGAGACCCGGATCATCGTCCCGCGCGGCGTGGGCATCGTTCCTTATGAACTGCCCGGATCGCTCGCGCTCGCCAACGCTACCGTCAAGGCGCTGGAATACCACGACGTTGTCCTCTGGGAAAAACACGGCTGCCTCGCCACCGGCGACTCTCTCGCGGAAACGTTCGACGCGATTGATACCCTCGCCAAGTCCGCGGCGATATATCTCGCCGCGCTGTCCGCCGGACAAGAACCGGAAGGGCTGAGCGACCAACAACTGGACGACCTCGCCGCGGCCTTCCACCTGCCAACCTCCCCCGCGTGACCTCTTGCACTCTCGGCGGCAACCCAACGGGGATTATGTAGTATAGGAGAAACCGCGTTCGATGCCCGGAACGCGATCGTGCGTTGTATGTTCCCGCGCGCGCTCCGGGAAGCAGAAAATTGATGCTGCACCTTTTTATGTGAGTTATTCGGGAGCGCCGGACGCGAAGTTGGGTGCTGAAAAGGTGGGGTGCGGGAAAAAGTTTTTTAGAAAGTGTTTCGAGTGCTTGGATTATGTCGGAAATTTTCGCAGCTTTGCCGGCAATAAACAGAATCCATTTGTCACGCGAAATCAAATGATGGAATACGCATACGAAACATACTACGCGAACCGTTCTCAGGAACGATCGAACAACTCCTCTGCCGCAAGACAGAGATATTACACTCGCCGGAATCTTTCGAAAGAAGGGTACCGGTTATTTTTTACCCTGGTGATAACGCTCTTGTTTGGCGCTTGCGTGCAAGACCTCGAGGGGATAAAACAAGAGAGAACGGTCGCCGAGGACGAGACGGCTTTGGTGACATTGTCGCTCAACGTGCCGACGCCGCTCA
>JAIROI010000126.1 GCA_031257615.1 Odoribacteraceae bacterium | reverse complement strand
CGGCGCGCCGGGCGGCGCCCGCCCCGGCCCCCCCCCCGGCGCGCGGGGGCGGCCGGCGGCCCGGCCCCCGCCCCCCCCAATTTGGCGAAGCGGACGCCGTTGTAGACGACGGCTTGCCGGCGGTCGTCGGGCAGCCGGTATTTTTTCAGGTAATACTCCTGTTGTGTTTTGCTCACGAAGATGTTCAGGTGGGCGCGTTTCAGCATCCATTTCATGATCGCGGTTCCCCGTCGGGATAGCCCGAAGTCGTAGCCGTGGAGGGTTTCCGCGATCTTGACGCCGGTGGCGACGGTGGCGATTCGCGCGTGGGCGGCCTCGAGGGGGTGCTGGGCGTGCACGACGTCGACGCCTTCCTCGCGGAGTATCCGCCGCAGTCGCCGCAGGAAGCGGAGGTCGAGGCCCGGTCGGGATTCGACGCGGAGGGTTTTTACGCCGGTGGCCTTGAAGAGGTCGGACATGTTTCCTTCCTCGCGGTAGAGGAGCAGCGTTTGGAGGGGCGTTTCCTGTTGCAGGAGATCGAGGAGTAGCGTTTCCATTCCTCCCCGGTGCAGCCGCCCGAGGAAGTAGGCTACCTTGATGTGCTTCATTCTATGTTTTCATTTGGTGAAACGTTGGAAGAACTTCCGCGCCAGCATGTCTATCTCCTCGGAGAGGTGCAGCCGGTAGAGGGTCGCGCCGCCGGCGGTGACCAGGATGGCGGTGCGGTAGAAGCTGTCCACCCAGGGATCCCCGAGGCGGGGGAGGAGGGCGTTGAGGCCGAAGAGGGCGGCGATGAGCAGGAGGGCCTTGAAGATTGCCGGCGAGTAGGGGTTTCCTTTCAGCTTGGCGAGCACGAGCCACTGCTGGACGGCGTAGGTGATGACGACGGCGAGGAGGGTGGCGAGGGCCGAGCCGGTGATCCCGAGGCGGGGGATCAGGAGGTAATTGGCGTAGGCGGTGAGGGCGGAGACAAAGAGGGTGAGGTAGAGTGTCCAGCGGTAGTGGCGGGAGAAGCTTAGCAGCGGGTATCCGAATCCCAGGAAGAGGATGATGAGGCGGGAGAGTCCGACGAAAAAGACCACGTACTTTCCTTCCCGGAAGTTGTCGCCGTTCGGGATGACGTCGTAGACGTTGTCGATGTTCGCCCAGAGGAGCAGGAAGATCATCCCCCCGATGACCATCTGGTGCAACGCTACCTTTTTATACAGGAGGTTTGCCCGCGGGAAGTCGCCTGCCTGGAGGGCGTCGGCGGCGATGGGGGTCGAGATGGCGGTGATGGAGCGCGAGGGGAGTTCGATGATCGCGGCCATGAAGAAGGCGATGGTGTATATTCCCCCGCTATCGAGGCCGAGCATCCCGCTGACCATAAAGAGGTCGAGGCGCGCGGCGACGGCGTTTCCCATGATTCCGATCATCAGGACGAGGGTGTACTTGACGAACTCCGCGCGCGTGGCCGGGGTGGATTCGGGGGTTTCGCGGCGCGTCCGGGCGGTGGAGACGCGGGAGACGTACCAGTAGTGGAGGGCCAGCGCCAGCCCGTGGACGAGTACGTAGCCGGCGACGAGGCCCGCGAGGGGGATCACCCGGAATCCGTAGAGGAGGTAGATAACGACGATGAAGACGCGGGTGACCACCTCTCGGATGAAGCGGGGGATCACGATGCGCTGTAGCAGGTTGGCGTAGATTTCGAAGACCCCCGCGTAGACGAGGAAGAGCGCGAGGGGGATCACCCAGTCGATGTAGTCGACGAACAGCGCCGAGTGTTCGCGGAAGTATCCGGCGATGGCTCCCTTGAAGATCAGGTAGAGCGGCGCCGCGACGAGCATCCCGCAGGCGGGCGCCAGCAGCAGGTAGGTGAAGAATCCCTTGTGGCGCGGCTCCCGGTGGTTGAAGCGCGGGAAGAATCGGAAGGCGGAGGAGCTGATCCCCAACTGCGCCAGGGTGGCAACCAGCGTGGCGGCCTCGAACAGGACGCGGGTGAGGCCGATTTCTTCGGCGGTGAGCCAGCGGGTGACGATCACCATCGTGGTCAGGAAACCGATGAAGGTGCCGACGTAGCTGACCAGCGTGCTCTTGATACTTTGGCGGATGATGATTCCCATAGGCGCGTATTCCGGGCCAAAAATAGAATTATTTTTTTACTTTTGCCCGGCAATGTGACACGTCAAACAAGAGAATGCATGAAAAAGATCCCATTCAAGAGCCTCTACACCTACCTCGCGGTGCTGTTCCTGTTCGTCATCGCGGCGTACGCCTATTTTCCCTCCCTGTTCGAGGGAAAGATCGTTCGCCAGTCGGACGTCTCTTCCTGGCGGGCAGCCTCGAACGAGATCATCCAACACCAGCGGCAAACGGGGGAAGAGACGCTCTGGACCAACGCCATGTTCGGCGGGATGCCCTCTACCATGATCCTCGCGCGCTACAAGGGCAACCTCCTGGAGCCGCTCTACCGCTGCCTGTTCCTGGGGCCGCGGCCGGCGAGCTACCTGATCCTTGCCCTCGCCTCCTTCTTCCTGCTCCTGCTGGCCTTCCGCGTTGACCGCCGGGTGGCCTTCGCGGGGGCGCTCGCGTTCGGTTTTTGCGCGTACAACTTCCAGATCATGATGGTGGGACACAATTCCAAGATGGTGGCGATCGCCCTCATGCCGGCGGTGTTGGCGGCGATGGTCTACACCTTCCGCGGCAACCGGTGGGTGGGCGCGGCACTCTTTGGCGTCGCCTTGACCTTCGAAATCCTTGCCAATCACCCGCAGATTACCTACTACCTTGCCTTCATCGCCTTGGCTGTCGGCCTGGCGGAGTGCGCGAGGGCCTGGCGAGAGGGACGATTGCCGGCCTTCCTGCAGACCGCCGGGCTGCTCTTTGTCGCGGCGACGCTCGCGGCAGGCTCCAACGTCAACCACCTGTGGCCGACCTGGGAATACGGGCGGCAGACCATGCGGGGAGGGTCCGAGCTGGTGGAAGGAGAGAAAAGCAGCGGGCTGGACAAGCAGTATGCCACCGCCTGGAGCTACGGTATCGGCGAGACCGGCAACCTCCTCATCCCGAACTTCAGGGGAGGAGCCTCCGCGCCCTTCGACCAGCAGTCCGAGACCTTCCGGGCGCTCGCCCGCTCCAACGACCCCCGCGCCTCCTCCATCTACCAGCGCCTGCGCGTCTACTGGGGACCGCAAGGCTTCACCGCCGGCCCCATGTACATGGGCGCCATCGCCGTCTTTCTCTTTGTCCTTGGCCTGCTGGTCGTCCGCGGCCCCATGAAGTGGGGGATTCTCGCCGTCTCCCTGCTCGCGCTCGCGCTGGGATGGGGCCGCCATTTCATGTTCCTCTCCGACATTTTCCACGACTATGTCCCCCTGTACAACAAGTTCCGCGTCCCCTCCATGACCCTCGTCATCCTCCAGGTCACCATCCCCCTGCTGGGTTTCCTGGCCCTCGACGCCATCTTCAGGCAGAAGATCGAGCGCCGCGACGCCATCGCCGCCTTAAAAAGGGCCTCGGGGATCACCGGCGGCATCTGCCTGCTCTTCGCCCTCTTCCCGTCGCTGGCCGGCGACGCCCTTGCTGCCGGCGACGAACAGTTCCCCGCCTACATCGAGGCCCTGCAGGCCGACCGGCGAGCCTTGCTCCGGGCCGACGCCTTCCGCTCGCTCGCCTATATCCTCCTGGCCGGGGGAGTAACGTGGGCCGTCGTCGCGGGGAAGCTGAAGACAACGGCCGCCGCCGCGACGATCGCCGCGCTGGTCATCGCCGATGTCGCGACAGTCGACAAGCGATACCTGAACGAAAGCCACTTCACGAGCAACCGGGAGTTCAATAGCCAGTACCAGCCCCGACCCGTCGACAAGCTCATCCTCCAGGATAAGTCGCTCGACTACCGCGTGCTCGACCTCACCACCGACCCCTTCAACGACTCCCACGCCAGCTACCACCACAAGACCATCGGGGGGTACAGCGCCGCCAAGCTCCAGCGATACCAGGACATGATCGACCTCTTTATCTACCCCGAAATACAGGCCCTCGCCCGCGACTTGAATGAAAACGCCGCGCTCGAAGACGTCAAACTGCAAAAGGTGTTGAACATGCTGAACACGAAATACGTGATCATCGACCCCAACGCCCCGCCACTGGAGAATACCTCGGCATTCGGCAACGCCTGGTTTGTCGCCGAACATGAACTGGTCGGCGGCGCCATCGAGGAAGTCGAGGCGTTGCGACGCGCCGATCCCGCCCGGACGGCCGTCATCCACCAGCAGTTCGCACCCCTCCTGAGCCACTTTCACCTCGACGACAGCGCCACCATCCAACTGACGAAATACGCGCCCAACCGCCTGCAATACGCCACTTCCGCCTCCACCCCCCAACTCGCTCTTTTCAGCGAGGTGTACTACCCTCACGGTTGGCAGGTGACGGTGGACGGGGAGCCTGCGGAGCATTTCCGCGCGAACTATATCCTGCGCGGGATGATCGTTCCTGCTGGCGAGCACGTCATCGAGTTTCGTTTCGAACCGCGTTCAAATCGCCTGGGGGCAATGGTCTCCGCGGTCAGTTCCTCCGCCCTGATCCTGCTATTCCTTGTCTTCGTCATCTTCTCGGGAAAACTTCCTTCCGGGGGGGCGCGCACGCGCAACACCGCCAAGATCGGGAAGTCGCTCCGCGCGTTATCGAAGAAAGCGCA
>JAIROI010000072.1 GCA_031257615.1 Odoribacteraceae bacterium | reverse complement strand
CTGCTGCTGACCGCGGTGGTGGTGGCGACGCAATCCGGGCGGGTGCGCCTTTTCCTGGAGAGCCACGAGGAGATACGGGCGAGTCTCTCCGGGATGTTTTCCTCGGCGTGGGTGTGGGGCTGCGGCGCGGCGGCGGTCGCGGCGGCGGTGGTGTTGCTGCGACGCGGCGCGTTCTCCGGCCGCGCGCGCGCGTTCCTCTCCGGGATCAAGGAGGGATTGCTGGCGGTGCGGTCGGTGCCGCGGGTTGGCTGGTTTATCTTCCATACCTTATTTATATGGTTGATGTATTTTCTGATGCTTTACGCGTGCTTCTTCAGCTTCGCGTTCACCTCCGACCTTGGCCCGATGACCGGGCTGACGGTCTTCGTGATCTCCAGCTACGGGATGGTGGCGCCGGTGCAAGGGGGCGTGGGGGCTTGGCACTTCATGGTGATTGCCGCCCTGGCGCTCTACCTGCCGGCGACGGGAGAGATGGAGAGCCTGTCGAAGGCCTTCGCGCTGCTGACGCACGGGACGATGACCGTGGTGTATATCCTGCTGGGGGTGGCGTGCCTGTTGTATTTACCTATTTATAATCGAAGAAAATGAGTGAAGACGCGATCCGCCGCTATTTTCCCGAGCTGGGAGAGGAACAGCTGGCGCGCTACGCCCGGATGGAAACGCTCTACCGGGAGTGGAACGAGAAGATTAACGTGATCTCCCGGAAGGATATCGACGCGCTGACGCTGCACCATACCCTGCACTCGCTGGTCATCGCCAAGGTGATTCGCTTCAAGCCGGGCACGCGGGTGCTGGACGCCGGCACGGGGGGAGGATTCCCCGGCATCCCCCTGGCGATCTTTTTCCCGGAGGTGGAATTTCTGCTGGTGGACTCTGTCGGCAAGAAGATACGGGTGGTGGAGGCGGTGGCGTCGGCCCTGGGCCTGACCAACGTGCAGGCGCGGCAAGCCCGGGTGGAGGAACTGAAGGAGCGCGCGGACTTCGTCGCGAGTCGCGCCGTGACGTCCTTCCCGCTTCTTGTCTCCTGGACCCGCAAGCGCCTCCGCGGCGGGGACTTTAACGCCTTGCCAAACGGGATATTCTACCTGAAAGGAGGAGACCTCGGCGAGGAAATCAAGAGTTTCCGGCGCGAGCTGACCGTCTACCCCGTGTCGGACTACTTCGACGACCCCTATTTCGAGGGGAAAAGCGCGCTTTACCTGCCGAGATGAACAAAAAAAGGATCAAACGTTTGGGCGCAAGATAATTCTTTTTAACTTTGCCCCCGACTTCCCGCCCGGCATTCCGCCGGGCAACACATTTAAAGATCACCCAAATTCATTTTTACCATGTTTGATATATTAGAACTGAACGAGAAATCACTTGCCGAGTTACGTCAAATCGCGAGAGACTTAAACCTGAAAAAGATCGATACGGTCACAAAGAGAACCCTGGTGTATAAAATCCTGGATCAACAGGCTATGGTGCCGAACGAGGACACCGTGCCCGTGAATCCAAAGGAAAAATCACGGGCGCAAACGCCGCGCGACGACGCCGAAAAGAGCGACGAGACAAGAAAAAGAAGAAGAACGAAACGGGACGCGCAGGAGCAACCCGCCGAACCCGAGAAGGAAGCGGAAAGCCAGGAGCAACCCGCCGTCGAACAACCCGAAGTCAAGAAAAGAAAACGAGGACCAAAGCCGAAGTCGGCCGCGCAAGAGGGTAACAAACCACAAGAACAGCAACCCAGGAAAGCCCCGGTAGCCCGTAAAGCAAAAGCGGTGGTCGCGCCCCCCGAACCCGGGAAAGACGAACCGGCGATCGCCGACGAACAGCCCGCGGTAGAAAAAGAGAAAAAACACCGGCGGAGAAAGAAAACAACCGCCGCCGCGCAGGAAGAAAGCGCGCGAGAGGACGAAACAAGGACCGAAAACGAAACACAAGTCGCGCCCCCCGTCGAAACGCCCGCCGCTGAACTGCCGGAAAAGACAGAGGACAAGCCCGCCAGAAAGCCCATCCTCGTGAAACGCGTCGAGAAAGACCCCGAGGCCGTCCAAGCCTCCGAGGAGGAGATCGCGGAAGCCCCCCTGCCCGTCGTCACCCCCCAGCCAGAGCCTTTCCAGCGCTACGACGCGGAAGAACGCCGGGACAACAAGGCGCGCTACGACAAACGGGACAAGTACTACGAGTTCGACGGAATCGTCTTCACCGACAGCGTGCTGGAGATCATGCCCGACGGCTACGGTTTCCTGCGCTCCTCGGACTACAACTACCTCAGCTCCCCCGACGACATCTACGTTTCGCAGAGCCAGATCAAACTCTTTGGCCTCTCCACCGGCGACACGGTCACCGGCACCGTCCGCCCCCCCAAGGAAGGCGAGAAATACTTCCCACTGGTCAAAGTGGACAAGATCAACGGGAAAACCCCGGAAGAAGTGCGCGACCGCGTCCCCTTCGACCACCTGACCCCGCTCTTCCCGAACGAAAAATTCAACCTCACGGGCAACGGCCAGGCCACCATCTCCACGCGCGTCGTCGACATGTTCGCGCCAATCGGAAAAGGACAACGAGGACTGATCGTGGCACAACCCAAGACAGGAAAAACCATGCTCTTGAAAGAGATAGCCAACGCCATCTCGGCCAATAGCCCGGAAGTCTACCTCATCATCCTGCTGGTGGACGAGCGACCGGAAGAGGTCACGGACATGGCAAGAAGCGTGAAAGCCGAGGTCATCGCCTCGACCTTCGACGAACCGGCAGAGCGCCACGTGAAAGTCGCCAACATCGTGCTCGAGAAGGCAAAACGAATGGTCGAGTGCGGACACGACGTGGTCATCCTCCTGGATTCCATCACCCGCCTGGCCCGCGCCTACAACACCGTCTCCCCGGCCTCCGGAAAAGTCCTGTCGGGAGGCGTGGACGCCAACGCCCTCCACAAGCCCAAGCGCTTCTTCGGGGCTGCCCGCAACATCGAAAACGGGGGATCGCTCACCATCCTCGCTACCGCCCTCACGGAGACCGGTTCTAAGATGGACGACGTCATCTTCGAGGAATTCAAAGGCACCGGCAACATGGAACTGCAACTTGATCGCAAACTCTCCAACCGCCGCATCTACCCCGCCGTCGACATCACCGCCTCCAGCACCCGCCGCGACGACCTCCTGCTCGACGATTACACCCTGAATCGCATCTGGATACTCCGCAATTACCTCACCGACATGACCTCCCTCGAGGCCATGCAATTCGTCAAGGATCGCCTGGAAAAAACCAGGTCAAACGAGGAATTCCTGGTCTCCATGAACGACAAATAAACCGCGCGCGCGGACGGCCCCGTGGCAGTCCCCTTTGTCGGGCATCGCGCCCTGCAAGCGGACAGTCGCGGGGCCGCTTCTTTCCTTAACCTCGCCATGAAATGAAAAACATCCTCCTCCTCCTCCTCCTCGCGGGAAGTCTCGCCGCCGCCGCCCGCCCCCGGGAACTCCCGGACAAGCAACAAGTACTGCAAGTCATGACCCGCGTAAACGCCTATTTCATGCAGAAATACGCCGACTACACCCTCCCCTCCAACGTCGGACGCGTCCGCCCGAGCAATATATGGACGCGCGGCGTCTACTACGAGGGACTCATGGCCCTCCACCGCGTGCACCCCCGGCCGGAATACCACCAGTACGCCCTCCAATGGGCCGAATTCCACCAGTGGGGACTCCGCGACGGCAACGCCACCCGAAACGCCGACAACCAGTGCTGCGGCCAGACCTACATCGACCTCTACAGGATATCCCCCTCCCCGGAAAAAATCCACAACATCAAAGAATGCATGGACATGCTGCTGCGCTCGCCGCGAGAAGACGACTGGTCGTGGATCGACGCCATACAGATGGCCATGCCGGTCATGGCCAAACTCGGCGTCCTCCTCGACGACCCCCGCTACCACGAGAAGATGTTCCGTCTCTACTCCTTCACCCGCGATCGCCACGGCCCCAACGGCCTCTTCAACCCCGCGGACGGCCTCTGGTGGCGCGACAAGGACTTCGCCCCGCCCTACACCGAGCCGAGCGGCAAACCCTGCTACTGGTCGCGGGGAAACGGCTGGGTCTACGCCGCCCTCGTACGCGTCCTGGACGAAATCCCGGCGGACGAGCCGCGTCGCGCCCTTTACGCGTCAGACTTCCTGGCGATGTCCGCCGCCCTGCTCTCCTGCCAGCGCCCCGACGGTTTCTGGAACGTCAGCCTCCTCGACCCCTCCTCTTTCGGCGGCAAGGAGACCACCGGCACCTCCCTCTTCCTCTACGGCCTCGCCTGGGGGATCAACAACGGCCTCCTCGACCGCCCCACCTACCTTCCCGCGCTGCTAAACGCCTGGGAGGGCCTGGTAAACGAGGCCGTCCACCCCAACGGCTTCCTCGGCTGGGTGCAGGGAACGGGCAAGGAACCGAAGGACGGCCAGCCATTGAGCCGCGACCGCGTCCCTGACTTCGAGGACTTCGCCGTCGGCTGTTTCCTCCTGGGCGCCACGGAACTCTACAAACTCTCCCCCCTGTAATTTCCTTTTAGACGCGTCTCCCGCGGCAGCCTTAGGCTGCACATAAAGCAGCACCCACGGGGTGCTGCACAAAAAAGAATCCTTTGAAGGGCTGCGTGGCTTCCGCCTCACACATCCCCTTGCCAAGCCGGGGCTGCGTAGCCACCATACCCGAATTTTCCTTGCCAAGCCGGGGCTGCGTAGCTGCCCAATCTTTGTAGGCAGTAGCCTAAGGCTACTGTGTAGCGAGATGCCCGCGTCAGGATTGGCTGCGTAGCTGCCTCACCTTTACCCGCGGCAGCCTAAGGCTGCCGCGTAGAAAAAAGATTCATTTGAAGGGCTGCGTAGCAGCCCAATCTTTGTAGGCAGTAGCCTCAGGCTACTGTATAACGGGGGGACTACGTTAGGATTGGCTGCGTAGCTGCCTCATCTTTGTTCGCGGCAGCCTAAGGCTGCCGCATAGAAAAGAATCCGATTAAAAAGGGGGGCATAAAAAACGGGGGGCGGCCTCGCGGCAGCCCCCCGACAGAAAACACTTGCGCAATTGATGCGCGCAACACGAATTGCTCCTTTCGGGTAGGACGGCGGGAGCGGGCCGTTTTTCTATCTACACTCTACACTCTACACTCTACACTCTAAACTCTACCCACTACCCACTACTGGTACTGATCCTCGACGGGGATATCGTCGGTGTTTTCCTCGTTAGCGTCCTCGTTGTCTTCGTCGACCTCGTCGTCGGGGTCAGCGTGATGGGCCTTGCGGCGGCCCTGCTCTTGCTTGAGGATGTTCTTGTAGCGCTTGGCGATTTCGTTGTATTCTTTTACGAAAAGGGCGAGTTCGGGGGAGGAGTCGAGACCGTTGAGGTTGATGATCGACTCCACGCGGGCGACGATCTCCTCGATCTTCTCCTCCACGGCCACGCGGGCCACCTTCATCGGGACGGCGCGCTGCGTCCGCTCGGCATATCGCCGGAGCATCAGCGCGCCGAACGCGTCGTTGGCGGTCTTGAGCGCCGTCACCCACTCGCCGAGGCCCAGCAGGATGACCAGCGGCGCGTGGGTCGCGTTCGAGAACTCCTTCACGAGGTCCTCGATAGCGGCGCTCTTGTCGTCGTATGTTTTTTTCGAGAAGTTGCCGTACTTCTCGATGATGATCACCAATTCTTTGGCGGCGGCGCGTTTGGCCGGGTCGGGATGGCGGGTGAACGCCCTTGT
>JAIROI010000104.1 GCA_031257615.1 Odoribacteraceae bacterium | reverse complement strand
TGCCCCTCGGCGTCGCCGCTTCGTCTTTCGGCGTCGCCGTATAGCATTTCGGCGTCGCCGGATAGCAGTTCGGCGTCGCCGGATAGCAGTTCGGCGTCGCCGGATAGCAGTTCGGCGTCGCCGTATAGTAATTCGGCAGCGCCGGATAATGTAGATAAGAGGCATTGGGGCACGATTGAGTCTCAACAAGGCGCGATTGAGCGTTGGCGACACGTTAGTGAGCGTTGTTGAGGTGTTGGCGAGCGTCAGCAAGGCGCGGATGAGCGTCACCTATGCGCGTGTGGGCGTTGTTGGGGCGATGGTGGGCGTTGTTAGGGCGATGGTGGGCGTTGTTGGGGCGATGGTGGACGTTGTTGGGGCATGGGTGGGATGCCTTGGGGCGATAGTGGGACGGGGGGAGGGAAGGGGGCGTTAGTTTTTGGGGCGGAGGCGGGCGATTTTCAGGGAGTAGATGAGGGTGGAGTAGGGGGGGATCCAGGGGATGAGCTTGCGGGCGTCGGCGGGGTGGAAGGCGGGTTTGTCGTTAAAGGCGAGGAGGTAGGGGATGACAAATTCGACCTCGTCGCCCTCGCGGAGACGGGCAAAGGCAGGGCCGCAGGAGGGAATCTCCACGCGGGTGGGGTCGAAAGAATCGGTGGTGAGGGTGTCCAGGGAGAAGGCCTCGTGGAGAGGCGCGTCGGAGCGGAGGACGAGGAGGGTGCGGTGGATGGTCAGGGTGTCGCCGGGGAGGACGAGGCGGTCGCCGGCGCCGGGGACGCGGATGATGGTGTGGACGAGGGTGTCGCCGCGGCCGTCCTGGTAGGTCGCGGTGGCGTTGGTGGCGGTGAGGTAGTCTTGGATGAGGGCCTTTTCGTGGGTGAAGAGGTCGCGGATGACGCGGTGGGGGGAGAGGGTGTAGTGTCGGGTCGTGCCGCTCTTGTCGAGGAGGATGGAGGGGACGATGAGTTCGGCGGTGGAGCCGGGGGCGACGCGGGCGAGGGCGTCGGCGACGTAGTCGTAGTGTTTGGAGGTGTCGACGCGGAGGTAGAGGGGTCCGGCGACGGCGTAGCGGAAGGTGTCGGCGGTGATGGTGGGGTCGGTGGACTCGATGTAGTGGCCGTCGAGGCGGCGGAGGGAGTAGTCGTGGAGGATGAAGTCGCCGTGTTCGGGGGTGGTGGTGGCGGGGGTGTGGTCGATGAGGAACGCGGTGTCGATGACCTGTCCTTTTTTGGAGAGGTAGACGATGGGGGTGACGGAGGCGCTGCCGCGGGCGGCGAGGAAGGCGCGGATTTCGGCTTTTTCCTGTTCGATGACGTCGACGAGGGTGGGTTCTTGTTCTTCGCCGGCGCAGGCGATGAGGGTGCAGAGGAGGAGGGGGGTGATGTATTTTTTCATCTGGTGGTGGTGTTAATGGTCGATGTCGACGGTGATCCATTCGCCCTTGGAGAGGCAGGTCAGGTGGCGGAAGCCGGCTGTTTTCAGGAGGTTGATGGCTTCGGGGCGGCCGTCGTTGACGGCGTGCGGGTAGTGGGCGTCGGAGTTGACGATGACGGGGACGCGGAGTTCGCGGAGGCGTTGGAGGTGTTCCTGGTGGGGGAAGAGGGCGCCGAGGGAGTGGTATGCCTTGGTGTTGATCTCGATCATGAGGCGGCGGGCGGCGATGTCTTCGAGGTAGGCCTCGATGCGGTGTCGGTAGTGGGGGGTGCGGGTGACGCCGGGGTCGACGCGTTCGGCGTTCATGGCGATTTTGTCCGGGTGGGCGATGAAGTCGAAGCCGCCGCGGGCGATCATGCGGTGGGAGGCGTCGTAGTAGGCGTCGATGACGGCATGTATGTCGCCCTGGAAGAGGGAGTCGAGGGCGTTGGCGAAGCGGTCGGGTGGGCCGTCGACGTCCATGAGTTGCCCGGTGGCGGGGTGGGCGACGTAGTGGATGGCGCCGATGCGGTAGTCGAGGGGGAGGGCCTGGAAGTAGTCGTTGGCGGGGCCGAAGTCGTCGTTGATGTAGTCGATTTCCATGCCGGCGTAGAGTTCGATCTGGTTGGCGCGCTCGCGTTTGAGTTGTTGGATCTCGGCGATGTATTCCTCGACCCGTTCGGCGGGCATGGCGCAGGCGGCGGGGAAGGGGAGGGGGGAGTGGGAGGAGACGCCGTAGGCGCGGAAGCCCGCGTCGATGGCGGCTTGCACGAATTGTTGCATGGGCGCGCGTCCGTCGCAGTAGTCGCAGTGGCTATGGTAGTTTGATAGTTCCACGGGCTACATTCTTTCGGGCATTTCCATGCCGAGCATGGCCGCGGCGGCGCGTATGGCGACGGCGCACTGGCTGGCGAGGAGGAGTCGGGTGGCGCGGGCGGCGGGGTTTTCTTCCTTGAGGATGGGGTAGTCGTGGTAGAACTGGTTGAACTCTTTGGCCAGTTCGTAGGCGTAGTTGGCGAGGAGGGCGGGGCTGTAGTTGGCGCCGGCCTCGGCGACGACGGCGGGGAGGCGGGCGATGAGTTTCACGAGGTTTTGTTCTTTGGTTGTCAGTGGCGAGAGGGGGTCGGCGGGCCGTATCTCTATGCCGGCCTCTTGGGCTTTTCGTTCGACGGAGCGGACGCGGGCGTAGGTGTACTGGATGAAGGGGCCGGTGTTGCCGTTGAAGTCGATGGACTCTTTGGGGTTGAAGGTGATGGTTTTCTTCGGGTCGATCTTCAGGATAAAGTACTTGAGCGCGCCGAGGGCCACTTTCCGGTAGACTTCCTCGGCCTCTTCTTCGGAGTATCCGTCGAGTTTGCCGAGTTCGCGGGAGGTGGCGCGGGCGGTTTCGATGACCTCGGCGATGAGGTCGTCGGCGTCGACGACGGTTCCCTCGCGGGACTTCATTCTTCCTTCCGGTAGTTCTACCATGCCGTGGGAGAGGTGTTTGATTTTGTCGGCCCACTCGAAGCCGAGTTTCCGGCAGACGAGGGCGAGTACCTGGAAGTGGTAGTTTTGTTCGTTGCCGACGACGTAGATTTCCTCATCGACGTCGAACTCGCTGAAGCGGTCGTGGGCGGTGCCGATGTCCTGGGTCATGTAGACGGAGGTGCCGTCGTCGCGCAGGAGGAGTTTGTGGTCGAGGCCGTCGCTGGTGAGGTCGGCCCAGACGCTCCCGCTCTCCTTGCGGTAGAGCGCGCCGTCGGCGAGACCTTTAAGGATGAGGTCGCGTCCTTTTTTGTAGGTCTCCGACTCGAAGTAGACCTTGTCGAAGGAGACGCCCATCAGGCGGTATGTCTCCTCGAAACCGTCGAGCACCCAGTCGTTCATGCGTCGCCAGAGGGCCACGGTTTCCGGGTCGCCGGCTTCCCATTTCCGCAGCATCTCCCGCGCTTCCAGGAGGATCGGCGCGCGTTCCCTGGCGTCGTCGGCGGAGAGGCCGGCCTTCGTTAGTTCCTCGACCTGCTCCTTGTAGGCGCGGTCGAAGCGCACGTAGTAGTCGCCGACGAAGTGGTCGCCTTTCTTTCCGGCGCTTTCGGGGGTGGCGCCGTTGGCGAAGTGTTTCCAGGCGATCATGCTCTTGCAGATGTGGATGCCCCGGTCGTTGACGAGGTTGACCATGATGACGTCGTGGCCGTTCGCCCGGAGGATCTCGGAGACGGACCAGCCGAGGAAGTTGTTGCGGATATGTCCGAGGTGCAGCGGTTTGTTGGTGTTGGGCGAGGAGTATTCGACCATGAAGCGCTTGCCGCTTGGCTGCCTGGCGCGGCCGTAGCGGGGGGTGGCGGCGATGTCGTTGAGGACGCCGATCCAGTAGGCGGGCGCGATGGTCAGGTTGAGGAAACCCTTGATGACGTTGTACTCCTGGATCTCTGGGATGTGGCGTTGGAGGTAGTCGCCGAGTTCGGCGGCGGTGGCCTCCGGCGACTTCCTGGAGTGGCGGGTGAAGGGGAAGACGACGACGGTCCAGTCGCCGTCGAACTCCTTGCGCGTTTCCTGCAGTTGCACTTCTTTTTCGCTTACTTGTGCCCCGTAGCACTCTTTCACGGCCGCGGCCACGCGCGCGGCGAGCATGTTTTCGATAGTCATGGTCATTGTTTTAATAGTCCGGCATCCCGGAGTTTGATTTCGGTTAATATTTTCTTCGAGTATAGCGGGAACTCGCCGTTGAGTATCCAGGAGAAGTATCCCGGGTCGTCCTTTAGCACCCTCGCGACGAGCTTTCCCTTGTGTTTTCCGAAGTTGAAGACCTCCTTTCCCTCCTCGTCGTAGACCATCAGTCCGGCGAAGTCGACGTGCCCGCCCTGCGAGGAGAACTTGCTGAGGAAGTCCACGTTGTTCTCGAGGTTGTCGTAGCGGTCCAGCTGTGCCTTTAGCACCTCGTAGGTGGCCAGCGCGTCGGCCTCGGCGGAGTGCGCGCGGTCGAGGTCTTTATTGCAATAGAAGCGGTAAGCGGCGGAGAGGGTGCGTTGTTCCATCTTGTGGAAGATCGTCTGGACGTCGATGAAGCGGCGTTTGCGGACGTCGAAGTCGAGGCCGACGCGCAGCAGTTCCTCGATCAGCAGGGGGACGTCGAAGCGGTTCGAGTTGTAGCCGCCCAGGTCGCATCCCTCGATGAAGCGGAGCAACTCCCTGGCGATCTCCTTGAAGGGGGGGCACTCCTTGACGTCGTCGTCGGTGATCCCGTGGATGGCCGTGGATCGCGGGGGGATGGGCATACCGGGGTTCACGCGCGCGGTGCGCAGTTCGGTGGTCCCGTCTGGGAGCACTTTCAGCAGCGATATTTCCACGATCTTGTCCTTCGCGACGTTTGTCCCGGTGGTCTCCAGGTCGAAGAAGACGATCGGGTTTTTCAGGTGTAATTCCACTGTGTGTTATTTAAGACCGGCGCCGGACGATCCACGAACGCCCGGCGACCGGAATGGGTTAATGAATGACGTCTAAAGGATCATCGGCATCAACAACATGAGCAGGTCCTCGTCCTTTTCCTCGCTCTCGAAGGGCAGGAAGAGGCCCGGGCGAGTGGGGTTGGAGAGGGCGATCTCGACGTGGTCCGTGGAGATATTCCCCAGGAACTCCAGCACGAAGGAGGACTTGAATCCGATGGTCACCGGCTCGCCGTCGTACTGGCAGGAGAGCGTTTCGCGGCCGGAGGTGCTGTAGTCAATGTCCTGTCCGGAGACCTCCAGCACGTTCGCCGAGAGATCGAAGCGCACCAGGTTGCTCATCTGGTTGGCCAACACCGACACCCGCCGCAACGAGCTTGCCAGCTCCTTTTTATCCACGATGATCCGTTTCGCGTTGTCCTGCGGGATCACCGAGTTGTAGTTCGGGTAGCGTCCCTCGACCAGCGAGCAGATCATCTTGTAGTCGCCGAACGCGAAGCAGGCCATCTTTTCGTTGAAGTCGATCTTCAGCGCGCTATCGTCCCTCGACAACAGGTTCTTGAGGTGGTGCGCCGGCTTCTTGGGCAGGATCAGCGACCGGCTGCCTTCCTCCAGCTTCGCGTCGAGGCGTCGATAGCGCACCATCTTGTGGCCGTCCGAGGCGACGAAGGTGAAGCACTCCGCGTTCATCTCGATCAGCACGCAGTTCATGACCGGCCGCAGCAAGTCGGTGGCCGTGGCGAAGATCGAGTGGGAGATACCGTCCAGCAACGTGCCGCAGCGCGTGGTCAGGCCTGCCGCCTCGCCGATGTTGGGTAGCGGGAAATCCTCGGCGCTCTCGCCTTGCATCGAGAACTCGCCCTTGTCGGAGATAATCTTCATCTCGTGCGTCGTCTCGTCGATCGCGAACGTCAGGGGCTGCTCCGGGAACTCCTTCAGCATGTCAATCAACTTCGGCGGCACTGCCACGCGGCCCGTCGACTCCACGCTCTCCACGGCCACGCGGGCCTCCAGCGTGCACTCCCTGTCCGAGGCCGTCACCGTCAGCGTGTCGTCGGACACCTCCAGCAGGATATTGTTTAAAATCGGGATGCCCTGCTTGCCCCCGAGCACCCGGCTAACTGCTTGCAGGCCGGATGAAAATGTACTACTTGAAACAACAAATTTCATATCCTTGAATTTTATGTGATGAATAATCTTCTATTAACCGCGCATCGTCTCCTCGATCTCCTCGATTGTTGACGGCACTCGCTCGTCGCCCAGGTAAACGGCCCCGTCGCGCGTGATCAGCAGGTCGTCCTCCACGCGAATACCGCCGAAGTCCTTGAACGACTCGATGCGGTCGTACACCAGAAACTCCTCGTGCATCCGCTTCTCGCGCCACCGGTCGATCAACGCCGGGATGAAATAACAACCCGGCTCGTCCGTCACCACGAATCCCTCCTCCAGCCGACGACCCATGCGCAACGACGACAACCCGAACTGACCCGACGGCCGCGTCTCCTCGTCATACCCCACGAACTCCTGGCCCAGGCTCTCCATGTCGTGCACGTCCAGCCCCATCATGTGCCCCAGCCCGTGCGGCATGAACAACGCATGAGCGCCCGCTGCCACCGCCTCTTCCGCGTCTCCCTTCATCAACCCCAGCTCCTTCAGCCCCCGCGCCAGCACCTTGCACGTCTCCTCGTGCACCCACTTGTACGTCGCGCCCGGTCGCGCCAGCTCCATCGCCTTCCGGTTACACGCCAGCACGATCGAGTACACGTCCCGCTGCCTCGAGGAAAACTTTCCCCCCACCGGCACCGTCCGCGTGAAATCCGAGCAATAACACATCTCCGTCTCCGCCCCCGCGTCCGTCAGCATCAGCCTCCCTTCCGTCAACACCTGACTGTGGTCGTGATTATGCAACGTCTCCCCGTTCTGCGACAGGATCACCGGGAACGAAACCATGCTCCCTCGCGACGCCGCGATCCCCTCCAGCAACCCGGCCACGCGCTGCTCCTTCACCCCCGGCCGCGCCTCCTGCATCGCCCTCACGTGCATCTCGCGCCCGATGTTGCACGCCAGCCGGATCTCCTCGATCTCGCGAGGCTCCTTCACCGACCGCAACGCCACCACCGCCCGGATCAACTTCACCGACGAGTAGGCGCTCGCCCACGCCGGGTTCAACCCCAGCAGATCCTCCAGCATCAAGATATTCCGCGACCGGTACGGCGGCAGGAAATGCACCCGGTTATTCCCGAAGTCATTCTGCAGCGCCCCGGCCAGGGCCGCGAACGTGGCGGTATGCTTCACGCCCACCCGTTCGGCCATCTCCTGCAGCGACACTTGCGGCCCGCTCCAGATGATGTCATCCAGGTCCGGGTCATCGCCGTAGATGCATTCCCGTCCGTTATCCACGTCAATCACGCCGGCCAGACCCGGCCGGTTGATCCCGAAGAAATAGAGGAACGAACTATCTTGCCTAAACTTGTAGGTATTCGCCAGGTAATTGGCCGGCGCCTCGTAATTGCCCAGGATCAGGATCATCCCGCTGCCCATTCTTTCCGCGAGCCGCTGTCTTCTACTCTCGTAAACGCTCTTGTCAAACATGTTATCTTCATTAATAAGGGTTACAAATAAGGCCTCTAAAACGAGAGGACAAGGTACGGCTTTTCGCCGGAATAAAAAAAACATCCATTGCTTTTATACAAATGCCCTCCCTCTCCCCGGAGATATCCCCACCTCGCCGCGATATGGACTCTTTTTCATCTGTGTCGTGTCCATCCCCGATACTCAGGTTGTTATTTTCACGGAAGATTGGGTCTTGTCACCGGTGACAAGACCCTTGTTTTAAGAAGACAAACGCATTGGGAGGACAACGTTATTGTCCTTTGATGATTTCGACGACGCGTTCGTTATTGATGATGATCATGCCGTGGCGGTCGTCGGTGATGCCCTCCTTGAGGCGGTAGGGGTAGGTGGGGACGCCGTCCTTCATGACGGTGGGGACGAAGAGGAACTGGAGGTTGTCCTTGGCGTCGCGGAGGGAGTGGCCGGCCTCGATGATGTGGGTCGAGATGATGAAAGAACAATTCCGGTGGTTGGAATAGGCGTCGGTGACGGCGACGGTGGCGTCGTAGGCGTCCTTGACGTTGGTGCCCTTGAACAGTTCGTCGAAGACGACGGTCAGGTTCTTTCCGCTGGCGACCTCCCGGGCGACGTGCTTGACGCGCAGTACCTCGGCGTAGAAGTGGCTGTAGCCCATGTTCAGGTTGTCGGCGACGTTGATCGAGGTGAAGAGTCCGTCCTGGACAGAAAATTCCATGTCGCGGGCGGCGACGGGCAGGCCGGCGTGGGCGAGGTAGAGGGCGATGCTGAAGGATTTCATGAGGGTGGACTTCCCGGCCATGTTGGCTCCGGTGAGGAAGATGACGTTGCGGGAGCGGGTGATCTCGATGGTGTTCGGGACGGCGCGGGGGATGCACGGGTGGTACACCTCCTCGATGAAGATGCGGTTGTTGTCGTCTTCGAAGGGGATCGCGCGGGCGCGGGTAAGTCCTCGTTCGCGGGCGGCGCGGGCGATGGAGAGGTAGGCGTCGAACTCGTGGAGGAGTTGCATGACGTCGCGCGTTTCCTGGCGGCAGCGGGTGCGGAGGGTGAAGTCGCGCCGGGCGATGTCGAACCATCTCCATTTCTTGTCCCCGGGGGTGGTGAAGATCCACTCGAGCCGTTTGTCGGCGAAGATCCGGAGGGCGTTATCGATACGCCGGCGGTAGGGCGCGGGGACGTTCCCGCCGGCGAGCCGGGCGGTGAAGTCCCTGAGGAGCTTGATGAAGTGGATGGCGGCGACGAGTCCGTCGCGGGTGATCTCGTGTTCCTTGTCTGCCCCGATGTAGTGCAAGAGTTTTCTCCTGGCGGCGTGGAAGAGGGCCTCGGGGAGGTTTCCGCCGCTGGAGTTGCTGAAATAGTGGTCGACGGTGGCGAAGAGGTCGTTGTCGATGGGGAAGGGGAGGTTTTGCTCGCGGAAATAGTCGAGGATGTCCGCGCGGTCGTTGATCTCGGTGGCGTTGTTCAGGGGTTGCTGGAAGATGGCTTCGAGGAGTTGTTTGCCCCCGCGAGTACGCGTGGTATTGAAGATGTTGAAGATGGAATTGGGGCGAAATTCTCCCAGCATGTTGAGGTCTTCGAGGGTTTGTTTGTCGACGAGGAAGGGCGGGGGAGGGGAGGTGGTATCCCGGGGGGCTTCTTCCCGGATGATCTCGATGACTTTCTCGTTGTTGATGATCATCATGCCGTGCCGGTCGCCGGTGACGCCATCGGCGAGGGTATAGGTGTAGCGGGGGATGTTGCCGTCCATGACGGTGGGGAAGTAGACGAAATGGATGTTGTCGCAGGCGTTTCCGAGGGTCTCCCCGGCCTCGATGATGTGGGTGGAGATGACAAAGAGGCAGTCTCGTTTCCCGGAGAATGCCTCGGTGATGGCGACGGTGGCGTCGTAGGCGTCCTTGACATTGGTGCCGCGGAAGAGTTCGTCGAAGATGACGAGGAGGTTTTTCGACCGTCCGAGTTGTTCGGCCACTTTCTTGACGCGCAGTACTTCGGCGTAGAAGTGGCTGTATCCCATGTTGAGGTTGTCGGGGAGGTTGATGGTGGTGTACATGCCCTCGAGGACGGAAAATTCCATATCACGGGCGGGCACGGGCAGTCCGACGTGGGCGAGGTAGACGGCGATGCCCAGCGTTTTCATGAAGGTGGACTTTCCGGCCATGTTGGCTCCGGTGAGGAAGATGACGTTGTTGGAGCGGTCGACGTCGAGGGAGTTAGCGACGGCGTTTTTCACGCGCGGGTGGTACACCTCTTTTATCTTGAGGGTATTGTTTCCTCCCGGGAGGGCCTTGGCGATGACGAAGCCGTAGCGCGCGGCGACGGCGGCGACGGCGATGTAGACGTCGAGGTTGTATATCCAGTGGAGCAGCCGGAGGAATTTTTCCCGCACCTTGAAGCGGAGGAGAGCGTCGAGGGCAGCGGTTTTGGCGTAGGGGAGTTTCCTGCCGGCTTTTTCTTCGAGGAGGGGGGCGAGTTCCGGGTCGCGGGCGAGCCGGGCCATTTCTTCGATTTCAGCGCGGTAGGGGCCGGCGTCCTTGTTCTTGTCCATGCCCTCGATGAAGTCGCGGAGGCCGCGGATGATCTCTATCGCGGCGAGCACGCCCTTGTGGAGCTGGTCGTAGTCGGCGTCGGCTCCCATCGCGCCTTTCAGTTTCCTTTGCAGGGTGTTGTCCTCGGCGGAGAGCCGGGTGCGGTTGTCGGTGTTCGAGAGGTAATACTCGATGGTGTCGAACAGTTCCCCGCGGAAGGGGAATGTCATGCCGCTTTCCCTGAAGAAGTGGATGATACTGCCGCGTTTGTTGATTTTTTCTTCCTCGGAGAGGGGGTA
This sequence comes from Odoribacteraceae bacterium, assembly GCA_031257615.1. GTDB lineage: Bacteria > Bacteroidota > Bacteroidia > Bacteroidales > Marinifilaceae > JAIRKS01. The sequence goes on along the minus strand of JAIROI010000104.1, from coordinate 5,540 downwards.
GAGGAACATCTCCTCGAGTACCCGCGCTCCTCCCCGCGTGCGGGTGGTGTTGAACATGCTGTAGATGGAGTCTCTACCGCGTTTCCCGAAGATATTGAGATCGTCGAGGGTTTGTTTGTCAATGATAAATGCCATACTTGTTGTTGATTTATTGGTTATTTGGCGGGATTAGCAAGGGTTGGCGCGTTGATCTTCCCGCGGGTGATCGAGCGTCCGCGATGTTAAGAAATAATTCGTTATTTTCCCGGTGGCGACGCGTGAATTCGCGATTCGCCGGAGAACGCGTCGCGTTCCCCGGAAATCGCGCGGTTATCTTCCTCGTCGACGGAGGCAGATGACGAGGCATCCCGCCAGCAGGAGCAGGGGGAAAAGGCCCATCAGCAGCCACTTGGCCACTTTCGCGCCCGAGCCGGTCATGAACAGCTTGTTGTCGGGCGGCGCGGGTCGGCGCGCGTCGATCGGCACCTCGTTGTCCGACATCCAGAAGAACGATCCCATGATCAGGTTGTAATTCGCTGCCGGCACGCGCGCCCGCTGCATACTGATCTCCCCGTTACTGAGGCAGTCGGCGTCGCCCGCGATCAGCACGCGTTGTTCCTTGCCGTTCACTTGCCGGGTCAGCGCCAGGGCTGTCGGGTAGGACTTCATGACCTCGCCGATCGCGGGATTGAGGCGGACGGTATCGTCGATGAAATCCGTTGTTTCCAGTTCGTTCCAACTATCTATCGTGTCGCTGACGAGCAGCGGGATCACGTCGAATCCCTTGTCCCGGGTGTATTCCAGGGCGACGCAGCCGGGCATCGTCACGACGTTGCGGCGGTTGTACATGATCTCGTAAATATAGGAGAGCTCCCTGCTTTCGGGCGTCAGACGCGCCTGGATGAGGTCTGCCGAGAAGTTGTTTTGGGGGACGCGCGCCTTCGCGCCGGTGGAGGGGTCATTTGCAGGCGGTTCGCTCGCGTACTTCACCAGTTGTCCGGGCAGGAATCGCACGCCGAAGCGTTCGACGAGCGGGTTCATGACCTCCTGTCGACGTCTCTCGCCGAGGATCACCAGGTTACCGCCGCGGTCGATGTAGTCGTTCAGGTGGGCCTGTTCGGTCGGCGCGAGGGGCGTCCGCTGGTCGGCGATCACGAGCACGCTCACGTTCTCCGGCACCGGCGCGTCGAGGTGCACCTCGGAGAAGTCGAACCCTTGGTTGATTAACGCGTAACGGAAGGGTTTGTCTTGCGAGAAGCGAAAATAGCCGCGATCCCCGTCGCTGTCAAAGTCTCTTTCGCCGTGGCCGGTCGCGAAACCGACAACGGGCAGTTCCATCACCAACCGTTTCAGTGCCGCGGAGATCTCCGTTTCGCTGGGATACCGTTGCGGGTCGTCGAACATCCGCAGGAAGGTCTTCTGCCCGTTCTCCCGCTCCATCAGGCGCGTCAGGCGGTATCCTTCCGGCTCGAGGTCAATGACTTTTTTGATCTCTTCCGGCGGCAGGAACATGGTCGAGTCGAGATCCGCGCTCCTGCTGATCTGCCCGACGATCCGCGAGTCGTCAAGCCCGGGATAGCGGCGCGCGAGGGTGGGATCGCCGGGGTTGGTGTAGTAATAGACGTACTTCACCTTCATCTCCGGCTTGAAGCGGACGTACTGCGCGAAACGCTCCATGTCGTATTTCCGGTTGCGCGGCAGGCCGTTCCACATCATGTTGTCGAGGGCGTTCACGAACACCGTCATCTTCAGCCCGCCGTCGGCCCGTTTGATGATGTCTTGACTATTTTCCGTCAGCGTCCGCTGTTTCGTGCGGGTGGCGTCATAAAAAGCCATCAGCGTGGGGCGAGAGGTGAAGTAGCCCAGCAGCATGGCCAGCGCGAAGACAGAGAGATATTTCGCGAAGGAGAGCTGCCAGCGGGATTTCTGGCGGATGGCCTTCAGGCGCAGGATGGAGAGCGAGAGGAAGAGGCCGGCAACGATCAGGAAGTAAAGCGCGTCCTCGCTACATATCAGGCCGTTGATCGACTCGCTCGCCCGGCCGCCCATGGAGAGCCAGTAGGTGATCTCGCGCACGAAGTCGTATTCCTGGCCGAAGCGACTGATGAAGTTGAGCGCGGCCAGCACGGCCAGCGTGCCCACCGCCGCCACCACCTGGTAGGAGGTCAGGCTGGACATAAAGAGGCCGATCGCCGCGTACGCGCAGATCAACAAGTAGAGTCCCAACATGCCGGAGAGGGCCACGGGCAGGTCAAAATCCTTGACCGTGAAGGCCGACCAGAAGACGAAGCTGGAGAGGATGACGAGCATGATGGCCCCGTAGATCATCATCGAGAGGTATTTGCCGAGGATGATCTGGCTGTTTTTCACCGGCGACGAGTAGAGCAGCTTGATCGATCCGCTGCTTAACTCCCGGCTCATGAGGCTCATCGTGAGGAGCGGGATGTAGAGGTAGAGGTATTCCTGGACGCTCGTGAACACCCCGCGCATGCCGCCGAAGAGGTTCAGGGTGAGGTTGCCCACGGAGTAATTCAGGTCCTGGCTGCGGACGAACATCCCGAAGACGTCGGTGAAGGCCATCGCTGCCTGGAACGTGAAGACGGTCAGGATCAGCCAGGCCACGGGGGAATAGAAGATAGTTTGCAGCTCGGTTAGCGCGATTTTGCGTGTGATTTTCATGGCAGGTAGTGTTTTAGTTCATGCTTGTTTTTTTCGATAACTCGGCGAAGATCGTGTCGAGGGAGTTTTTCTCGACGCCAATCTCCATCAGGCGCCACTCCCCGACGACGCTCGCTTTCACCACCCGGTCGATCGTCTCGCGGGCGTCCGTGAAGGACAGCCGGAAACGGTTGCCGCCCAGCTCCTCCACGCCCGTCACGCCTTCCAGCGCGGCCAGCTCGGCGACCGGCGGGGCGTCCATCAGCGCCACCATCAGGGTATTTGGCATGAGGTAGTTGTCGAACTCGTCGACGGTGCCGGAGAAGACGATGCTTCCCTGTTCCACCATCCGGATGTAGTCGCAAGTGGCCTGTACCTCGCTCAGGATGTGGGTGGAGAGGATCACGGTGCGCTCCGCGGCGATCTCCTTAATAAGGTGTCGGATCTCGAGAATTTGGTTCGGGTCGAGGCCGTTTGTCGGCTCGTCGAGCACCACCAGCACCGGCTCGTGGATGATCGCCTGCGCGATGCCCACCCGCTGCTGGTATCCCCCCGACAGGTTGCGGATGAGGCGCTTCCTGAAGTGGGTGACGCCGCATTTCTCCACCGCGTTGTCGACGGCGGCGTTCACTTTCGCCCCGGGAATCCACCGTAGAAAGGCGCAGTAGCGCAGGTACTCCTCGACGGTGAGGTCGGGGTGCAGCGGCGGTTTCTGGGGCAGGAAGCCGATGAATTTCTTCGCGCCGACGGGATCGCGTTTCGTGTCTATCCCGATGATGTAGACGCTTCCCTCGGTCTGCTTGAGGACGCCGCACGCGATGTTCATCAACGTGGATTTCCCGGCGCCGTTCGACCCCAGCAGGCCGTGGATTCCGGTGTTTTTGATCTCGAAATTAATGTCCCGTATCGCCCACTGGACGGAGTAGCGATGAGACAGGTTTTCAACTTTTAGAATTTCCATATAAAAGAATTAATGGTTAGAGGTTGCTTGAAAGATAAGGGGGCGTTTTCTCGCCGACAGGTAGGGCGCGGCGGGAAAGAGGAGAGATCCCGCGCGAGAATTGCCCGTTTCGGCGGGGCGACGGCGCGACGGGAGGAAAATGTCCCGGTAATCTCCTCGATAGTCCCGGTAATCTCCTCGATAGTCCCGGGAATATTCGCGATAGTCCCGGGGAAATCGCGAATTTCCCCGGGAGAATTGCGAATTTCCCCGGGGGAATCGCAAATTTTCCCGGGAGAATTGCGAATTTCCCCGGGAGAATTGTGAATTTCCCCGGGGAAATCGCGAATTTTCCCGGGAAGATTGCGAATTTCCCCGGGAAGATTGCGAATTTCCCCGGGAGAATCGCGAATTTTCCCGGGAAGATTCGGGAGGATTGCCGTGATTTAGTCTACGATTCGGGGTACAGGACGAACGATTGCTCCATGCCGGGAGTGGTGCGCGAGTGCGGGGAGTTGTTATCGAGAAGCGTTTCGTTGCCATGCGCGGTGTTTTACAATAGAGGTAGTTGGATGGTTGTCGGGGGAGGTCGCGGTTGTTCTCGTTTTCCTTCCGCGCCGGGATGCCGCGAGTGTAGTCGCGGGAGTGCCTGAAAGAATGATCTGAAACGAGAATGTCATGTTATCTTTAGATTTTGCTTAAAAGAGTGCGCGATTTTAATGAATTGTATTTCAAATTTTCCAACTGCCCCTCTTAAACTTGACTTAAAAATGGGTTAAAAGATTCCCTTCCCGCCAGCGACTTGCACGCGGATCACCGGCAAGCCGCGCCGCCGGGGCCTTCCCGGGGCTAAAACCCTTGCGCGGTTCCCGGTATTGCTTACCTTCGCGACAAAACTTATATAAAGCATGATGAATAAGAGATATTGCGTGATGACGTGTTGCCTGCTCGCGTGGGCAAGTGCCCCGCTGACAGCACAAACGGAAGCAAGGGCGCGGGCGATCCTGGATAATGCCGTCAATAAAATAAAGGCCTACCCCGCCGTGGAGGTGGTCTTCAGCCTGACGATGGAAAATAAGGTGGAGGGCGTCCGCGAGTCCTACCCGGGCAAGGCCTACATGAAGGAAAACATGTACCGGATCGAGGTGATGGACGTGGTTAATTACTTCGACGGGGAGTTGATCTACACCTACATGCCGGAGGTGGAGGAGGTGAATATCAGGCTTCCCGAGGAGGAACAGGAGGATCTCCTCGACCCGACGATCTTGTTCGATATCTATAACCAGAAGTTCGCGCGACGACTGCTGGAGGAAAAGGACGGGAAGGCGCGCGTCGAACTGACCCCGAAGACTCCCCACAAGCAGATCAAGACGATCGAGGTACAGATCAACGTCGCGACGAACCTGGTGGAGAGAGTGACTTCTTTCGGCAAGGACGACAACGATATCATTATCGCGATCGCGAGCCTGAAGCCCCCCGCCCAGACTCCCGACGCGACTTTTTTCCGCTTTGACGCGGATGCCCACCCGAACGTCGAGGTGATCGACCTGCGATAAAAGTAAGCCGACCGCGTTGCCGTCTTTTTTAAAAGTAAGCTGGCATCAGCGCCACCTTTGAAAAAAGAGGGGGCTACCAACAAGGTAGCCCCCTCGTGGTCTCGCGCGACGCGGAGACGCCTGATACGATCCCCTTCTTTCACTCGCTACACTCTTCCCTTACCAAGCCGCGGCAACGTGGCTGCCTCGTCTTTGGTCGCGGCAGCCTCAGGCTACCGCATAAAACAAAATCCATGTATTCCCGCTTTCGCGGATAGTACGGGCGTTGGCAGTAGTCTTAGCTACCCGTAAAGGTGAGGCAGCCACGCGGCCCTTCAAAGGAATCTTTTTTTACAGCACGCGAGGGGCGTAAAGAGGGGGGAGATAAAAGCCGGGGGGCCTCCCATCACGGTGTCGCCCCCCGGAAA